>CAZDSE010000212.1:0-4170 GCA_964507905.1 uncultured bacterium
CATTACGATTGATGTGGATGCCACAAAAAGTCTAAAAGTGTTGGGTGATCCGGATCGACTGATCGAAGTGTTTGAAAATCTAATCATCAATGCCATCAAATTCACACACAAAGGGAAAAAGATATCTATTCGGGCCAAAACCGTATCCGGCGGTGCCGAGATTGAAATTTCGGATGAAGGAGTCGGTATCCCCAATTCAGAACTCCCGAAGGTGTTTCAGCGTTTTGCCAGACTCACCCCTCAGTCGACGCAAGGGGAAAAGGGTACGGGTTTGGGATTATCGATATGTAAGCAAATCGTCGATCTTCACCACGGCACCATTGCCGTTAAAAGTGAAGTGGGCAAGGGCACCACGTTTACCATCTTTCTTCCGAAGTAGATTCTTAATCGTATGCGACCTTTTTGGCTTTTTGAGCCAGGTAATGTTGATTAAGTGCTTGCCTTACAAGAAGTTTGATCACCGCCTGGCGACTCACATTTAAGTTCTCTGCCGCATCATCCAGTTCTTTAAGCATACCTCTGGTTACATCAAGATTGACTCTCTGTATAGCAGGAGGCATCATTTTACCTTTATTTGTAAAATGTCTTGAAATATCTTTGCCTTTTTCGGCTTCCTGGGCAATGACTTCTGCAGAAACAAATCCCTTTTTATAAGTTTTCTTCATAAAGTTTTTTCTCCTCCTTTGTTGATTTTCAAAGTGTTACCAGGTGAAGATATTCTCCTTCTTCATCCTCTCTTTCTTCGTAAATAACCGAATACAGTTTTCCTTTTGTCCAACCAATAACTCTCCATTGTTCAGGACAATCACATCTCTGGTCCAGATAATAAGGTCGAGTCCATATCTCCTGGGTTTCTTCAAATCCTATTCCTCTTTTCTTCCTAAGCCGTTTACTTTTAATTCTATCAAATTTAAATCTCACTATGATATGGTATAACAGTTATATCATATTATCAAGTTATTTTTCCAGAGGACCTTCTTCTTCCACTGCATGCAATAGAATGTTTCTTAAAATATTCAAATGTGATATTTCCCTTATATGTCCTGGATTGTCACAAGAGAACCTGAGGTCATATTAAGGCTTCGAACCGAATTTAAAGAAGAAGCCGCCTCCATCGTCTCCATGAAACAATTTGTAAAAAGAATCACAAATTGTCCCACCCCATCATTCGAACCATCAGAAAAGAAAGTTTTTTTAACACGACTCGCAAAAGATTTATTTAAGGGGGATTATCCGTCAGATTTTATATTCCGGGCACTACGAATGATTGAGTTGCTAAAGTCAAATCGTGTTTATCCTGAGCACATCAACCTCTCGCAAAAGAAAGGCATGCAAATGCTATCGCATTTGTATGCTACTTATGAACGTGAGAAGCCTCTGTGGGATGATGAAGATGGTTTGAATTGGGCAATGGAGCATATTTCCAATCCACCACAAAAGGCCATTTTCCTGATGCATGATGTATCGGAGCTCGAGAGACATCTGATTGAGAGTCTCAGTAAAACCGGCACAGATGTGTCATATTTAAAGACGTCTGTCACCACATCTACTCATCAATTATCTCATCCGGCTCATCCACCTCATCTCCAAGTCTGCAAAACACAGAGCCGTGCTCAGCAGATTGCACTGATGGTTGAAGAAATTAAAAAATGTCGAAAACAGGGAATTCACTTTAGCGAAATGTTTATCTATGTGGCATCTCTCGAAGATTGTTTACCGGAGATGTCATTTGTGTTTTCAGAAAATAAAATTCCATTTGGTCTCTGGAGAACAGAAGAAGCGTCACTGGACCGGGTTTCGATCTTCCCATTGTCCCTCAATAGAATGGTATTTGGAAAGCCAAAAGTTGTGTGGGTCTGCGGCCTGGAAAATACACAAGAATTTCATGTGCAGCCATCCTTTGGATTAACAGAGGACGAAAAAATTTACTTTAATGAACAGGTGGGAAAGAATGTGTTTGAGACCTCCATGGAATATCGAGAAAAAGTAAAATCCATCCTCAAATGGCAATTGGCCGAAGCCGACCATGCGACTCTGCTATTTACGAAAGAACCATCGTCATTCATTAAGGATTTTTTAAGTTCAGAAGGAATGGCCGTGAACACTACGGATTCTGTGCCACGGGTGACACCGTCCGGAAGGCGTTCCCCTTTTCGCAGCTTCTCGAGAAAAGGGGAAGGCCGGACGGTGGCAGGACCCGTGGCGCGAGGCTGGGATGTTCCCAAATCTCAGCTAAAAGACATTCTTCCGTCTGTATTCTCTGCGCGGTCGCTTGGACAGTTTCAAAAATGTCCGTATGGTTTTCTGATTAAAGAGTGCTTTAAAATTAAACCTCAAAAAGGTTCATCATTGGAATTGGCCTCAGACGAAGAAGGGGCGTTGGTCCACGACGTGCTGTATGGATATTTTAAAGAAGGCCAAAGCAAGAAATTAGATCATATGATTGATGCATCCATACACAGATTCCAAGAAAAGAATAAAAAAAATATTCAAATGCCCGATCTCATTCGGCTGAAGCAAACTCTCTTTTATTTCATTGAGGTCGAAAAGACGTGGCAAAATAAATCTGCATTTATTCCCAAGTATTTTGAGCTTTCATTTGGGATGGATCGAGATAATGCCTTGCCTTTGTCTTTGTTACTTGCCAAAAAACGAATCAATATTCGAGGGAAAATCGACCGGGTCGATGTCGATGAATCGACAAAAACGTTTAAAATTATTGATTATAAAACTGGGACCACCGTTCCATCGCAAAAGGACATCTCTCAAGGAAAAGAAATTCAGCTTTCATTGTATGCCCTGGCAGTCCAAGAACTTTTTTTACCAGCCTATTTTCCGAAGGAAGGATCATTTTACTTGGTCAAACAGGCCCAGCAAAAGAATGGATTTCGTTGTGAAACAGAAAGTGACTGGCTGATTTTAAAACAAAAAACCATTCAAACCATTTTTCAAATCATATCCGATATGGAAAAGGGAGAATTCCCCAAAACTCCAGACAATTGCTATACCCTGTGTGAGCTAAGATCGCAGTGTGAGGGATAAATTCGTGGTTCCCTGCGGAACCACGGCCGGGAGCCAGATGCTTCTTTTTTCAGCATGGTGACTGGCACCTTTTCTGCACAAAATTTATTTGTATTTTTATATTGAAATATTTGGCATAGATATTGCTTAAATTTTAAGCTGTTTTGTGATATAGAATTCAAGTCATTTTAAACCCCATGGAGGATGAATCAAATGGTGAAAATTAAAAAATTATTTTGGGTCTTATCTCTTGTGACTGCAGTCGGTATGCCGTCTGTATATGCGGCCGATGAGAAGGGTGTAGATCCAATAAATAACACACAGCAAGAAGGATCTGTTTGGGATTCAACCTGTGATGTGGTGGGGGGATGTGCCAAGGGAGCTGGGAAGTTTGTCGTAAGTGTATTTGATTTTTTCTTAGTAGAGCCGGTTCGACTCATTCATGACGATGGGGTGATGATTTACTGGGCGACCGATCAAAATGAAGAAGGCATGCAATGGGTGTTAAATGGAGAAGCGTGGAGTAATTATTCCAAATCGTGGCACGTAGCTGCACTGACACGAGATCAATCTCAACCATTATTACAATATGTCTTAAGTAATTTGGGTACGGCAGCATATGAAATACCCAAGAACATGACAGTCGGAGTTGTGAATATGCCATGGAATATGCAAGAGGCGTGGGAAAGGGGAGACTATGAAACGGTTGGGAGTATTGGGGCGGAAGGATTAAGTTTTTTGGTTCCTGCAGCATGGGGATTAAGAAATGTAACGCTTACCATTCCCAGAAATTCGATTCGATATGTTCCAGTGGCTGTGGGTGAAAATCAATTTGCGTTGGCTGCGATATCAGTAAATGAAATCGCCATCGAAGGATTTAAGATTCCTGCCGGTTCAGCAATGGGAATATTTATATCGGGGGATGGTGGACTGCCATCTAAAGATTCTGCCGCAGGGAATAATATGAAGCAGGTTGCAGATAAAATACGTGAATATCGGGAGAAGCAGGCCGTGGGTTTTAAACCGGGTGAGCAGAAAAAACTTTTGGATGAATTAGATGAAATGTTGGGACAGAAGAAGGAGAAGCCGGCAGTCAAAGACGCCACCACGCCAGCTCCAAAATCTCCACAAAAACCAACGATTACACCA
>CAZDSE010000213.1:0-411 GCA_964507905.1 uncultured bacterium
ATGATCAATGTCAAAGATTCTGGGGGTGTTTATAATCGATTATGGCGGATCACAGATCCTGTTGCTCAGAAATTCATTTTACATTTTTTTTCTAGAAAAAAAATGTATATTATAGACGGTCACCACCGCTTCTCTACCGCCAGATCCTATGCAGAATTTAAAGGGGAAAAATCCACAGAGTCTCCATATCGGTTTGTGATGACTGCACTCACGAATATGTATGATGACTCATTGGTGATTAATCCCATCTATCGCGCTTTGCCCGCGCCGCATCATTTGAATAAAGAGGCATATTTAAAAAGATTATATACAAATTTTTATGTGACAACTTCAAAAAAAATGTCCACCCTTAAAAAATATCAGTGGGGGATTGTATTTCATGGCGATAAAAATTTTTATACTCTCGAGTTA
>CAZDSE010000213.1:421-4149 GCA_964507905.1 uncultured bacterium
TTAAAACAACCGAGAAAAATGATTCAACAGTTAAAAGGACACAAATCAGTTAAAGAATTGGATGTTTATATCCTCCATCAATTGATTATTCCAAAAGACATGCAATCGCATGTCCAATATATTCGCGGCAGTGGGGAGCCTCTGGCGGATGCATTTAAAGAGCTGAAGAATGGATCACTAAACGCCATGTGGCTTTTAAAATCTGCAGCTGTCGATGATGTGAAACATGTGGCCGATGCGCGACAAATCATGCCGCCCAAAAGTACTTATTTTTACCCAAAAATTCTTTCAGGTCCACTGATTCGGTTATTTATTTGATATCCAAAGAGACGCCAAAAATGAGGGATTTTTCTCCTCTAGATGAGAGTTGATTTCTATTAATGACATGTACGTGAACAGTATCGGTGATGTTATGTCTTAGTGCCGAGTCTAGTGTCTGAAATATGACATTGTAATATAACTGGCTCGTTAAATCGGGACGAATCTTTTGCTCAAGGCTCAGCGCAGGTGATTGATTCAAGACATTATATGTCATCCTAATTTGATCTAAGCCCAGATTCGAAATGCTGACTGACGGTTCTTGAGGATTTGGCGAGATATTCATCGCAATTTGTCGCCCGTTATTATTTTTGATTTTGTCAGTAATATTTTTTGCGGATTTAGCGAGATCAATAATTTGTGAAAACGAACTATCTTCTAGAGCGTCTTTTACAGTTTCTTTAAAGTTTTCTTTGACAGAATTAATAAACATTTTTGACACGCGTTCGCTATATTCATCTAGGATCTGCTTTTGGCGATATTGATCCAACCAGCTATAATGAGGAGTATTTTGATTTAAAAGTTTAAATCGGTTTTCTTCACTAAACACCATCTCACGAAATGCAGGATCTTCGACAATATTGCTAATAATGCTGAGGGGCGTTTTGGGTTCAACTTTTGTGGGCGGCACCGCAGTAAAGCCAACGGTGTCCTGAGCCGACTGGGCCCATGTCAGCTTAGCGCTGATGGTTAAAATCAATACCAATCCCCATTTGCAGGTTAGACGCGCCATTGCTTGAACACCCTCCACTATTTTATAAGTGCAAACTAGAGGCCAATCATTGGCGGGAAATATTGTCTAAATATTTGATTTTATTAGTAAATATTATTAAATCCAGATGAAACTCTAATGAATTTATAATGTCGCATTATTTTTTGGACAGCTGATGGATGATGGGTGGATGTGTTGATATAAAGTGAATTAAAATCATGACTTACAGGTTGTTTTAAGTTTTAGACAATTTTGACGGATCGTAAAAAATATTTAGAACCGATATTTAAATCCCAGGACCACTTTTTTTTCTAAATTTTGAGTAAAAACATTGTTATTAATTAAGGTTAATTCTACATCTTTTGAAAGTTTACGAGAGAGTTCTGCTTCAAGATTTTTATCCCGACTGTGGAAGGAAACCTCCGTTTGGATCTCAGAATTAAATGAATTCTCAATGGAAAGGGTGGGCTCAATATAGTCTCTACCGAATGAAATTTTGGGAGCGATTCGATTCACTGGGAGTGGTTTGGGTATAAGGGGCAACGGTTCTCCGGTATAGAAGGATGCCTCTCCCGACGGAATTAGTGCATTTTTAAAATTTTTCTTAACGTAACTTGAAAGATTTGACCACGCACGACTGACTCTGGCGCTTTTTCCTCTTTCATCACTTTCAAATTCACGAATTTGAGACGTCCAAGAAGATCCTAGGGCTTCTTGTGGAATCTCTTTTTGAGAGAGTGCCTGAGTTTTTTGACCCTGGAACAGTTTGTCATATAAGATGTAGCCCTCCTGATTTTCTGTTCGTCTTTGGGAGGCTACATCATCGAAACTAATGGTTCTATCGATACACCAAGAGGTGGGTGTTGCGAGATACAGAAATCCTGCCAAAATCAGAAAGAATCGACGATGGGGCATGAGGTTAATCATAGCGCTTCTACGTATGATATGCAATTATAGTGCCACTTGCTGTAAGATTTATAGGTATAAATGCCTGATATAATTGGTATATTTTTCATAAAAACTCTGCCCAACAAAACGTTCCAAAAATCGCTCGATAACTTTTAGACAAGTGCCCTAGATTGTCACATGCTTTTCCAACACACGATTTAGGATTTCCTTCAATTCCGGATCCTGAATATCACCGTTTGTTTCCGCTTTAAGTTCTTCAATTCGGTTATTCATATCCCTCTTGTTTCTTCCCATTATATGTTGATCGGCAGATTTTTGATTTTCTTTAGGGCTTTCAGATGACATGGGCAAACTACCTACTTTAAAATAAATGTCGGACAATTGGATACGGAGATATTTTGATATGTTATCCATGAGTTTTAATTTCATGAGTTGAAGTTGGGTCAGCCAGGGAGCGGTTGCAACGGTGATGGTTAGCCGATGATTTCTTAACATGAGAGGGGTACATTTACTGGCCAGCTTGGGTCCAACAACTTCAGGCCAATGCGTCCAAATTTTATATTCTTGAACTTTAGAGTCGAGACCTTTTTCTTTAAAATATTGTGATAAATAAGAACCAATTGTGACAGGGGGGCATTTAAAACGCCCCTTGCCCTTGGGTTTCATTAGTGCTTGGTTTTTTCTTCTTCGGATTGGAGAAAAAAGACCTGACCCGCCGCAATTTCTCTAAGGGCTATCACTCCAGGTTTATTCCCTGTGTGTGGAATCAGTGGTTCTGCTCCTTTCAAGAGTTGCTTGGTGCGCTCAGTCGCCGCAATAACCAATGAAAATCGGTTGTCAATTTTTTCTAAACAATCTTCTACTGTGACTCGTGCCATATGTGTCTCCTTTAAAAATATATTCGTAACAAATTAGTCATCATAAATCAAGCACGCTTATTGATTCGTCATTTGAGCTGTGCTAACGTCCAACCATGGTTTTTAGATCTGTTTTATTTTCTGTTTTATTTTTATTAATGACTTCATGCGGGTATCACTTCTCTACTGTGAAAGATACGCTTCCAGGCGGTGTTCGGTCGGTTTCCATTCCGACTTTTCATAATGGTACCAAGGAGGCTGCGATTGAGAATGTGTTTACGTCCGCCTTAAGGAAAGAATTTTTTAAAAGCAAGGTGATCAAAGTGTTGGAAGCAGACAAGGCAGAAGCGACCATTCAAGGTAAGATTACTGGTCTTTCCATTGATTCGACAGCTTATGAAGAGAAAACTTTTCAGTCCAGAGGGTCAAAAATTTTGGCTTTGGAATACAACACAAATGTTTCTGTGGATATTACGTTAAAGAGGAATAAGGATAATAAAATATTGTGGACTCGTTCCATTTCTGATTCTAGAAGGTATTCGTCATCCGAAGATTTATTAAAAAATGAAACAAAGCAGCGAGAGGCGTATGCCAAAGTGGCAACGTATCTCATGGAACAGGCTCATGACATGATGTTCGAAGACTTTTAGTATGTTGTTTGAGGCCGAGCTTTCGAAGTTAAAACATCGCATCCAGCCGTGTTACATCATTGTTGATGAAACGGGTTTTTTTGCCAAATATTTTCTTGAAGAATTAAAAAAGAATTATCTTCCTAAAGTGACTTCTGAAAATATGAAGCGCATGAGTGCCAAGGATTTAAATCTGGCTGAATGTCTGGATGATTTAAAAACCATTTCTCTCTTTGCTCCCAAACGACTCTTTATATGCGATCAGGCTCAAGAACTAAAGAAGATTGAAGTTGAACAGTTTGT
>CAZDSE010000214.1:0-4118 GCA_964507905.1 uncultured bacterium
GGCGAGTTGCGTTTACGGGGGCTGAGCCCATTTCTGTCGATACGATGCAATCTTTTATTGAGAAGTTTAAAGCGCATGGGTTCGATCCAAATGCCATTGTTCCTGGATACGGAATGGCGGAAAATTGCTTGGCGATTACTTTTGTGCAAGCGGGGGATGGATTTCGATTTGATCAAATTCGAAGAGAAGATTTTGAAAAATACAGAAAGGCCACGCCAGCCAAGGATATGGTTCCAGAAAAGACCATCAGTTTTGTGTCTTGCGGAAAGCCTGTTTTGGGACACGAAGTGACCATCGTGAATGATCAATATCAAATTGTGTCTGAACGATTTATTGGGGAAATGGTGGTTCGAGGGCCATCGGTCATGGATGAAAAATAAGAAAAAGACAAGGAGACCAAAGCCACAATTCGAAATGGCTGGCTGCATACGGGAGATCTGGGATATTTGGCCGATGGAAATCTCTATATTGTGGGACGAAAAAAAGAAATGATTATTAAAGGAGGCAGGAACTATTGCCCCTATGATATCGAAAAGGCCGTTTACAAAGTGGAAGGCATTCGAACAGGGTGTGTCGTGGCGCTGGGGGTATATGACGAGCGCACCGGGACAGAAAAAATGGTGGTGATAGCCGAAGCCAAGCCGAACTATAGTCGTCTCACCCGAAAAATAAGCGCTCAAATTTCAATGTCGGTTTTGGAATCCGTGGGCCTAGCACCCGATGACGTGATTGTGGTGCTACCCGGAACACTCACCAAAACCACGAGTGGGAAAATTCAACGGGTGAAGTATCAAAGATTATATCTGGAGGGAAAATTGAAAAGCGGCATTGGGCTGATTGATCGAATTCGGTATTTTAAATTTCGAGTTTTTTGGCTGGTGGCCATGTTTTTCTATTATATGAGTGGTCTATTTAAGAAAGGATTCCATCATGAACAACGTGCAGCAGACAGTTCACAAGGCGATTCTCACGATCAAAACGCAGCTCAGAAATAAAGACCTCACAGACGAAGCCCATTTGATGACTGATCTTGGGTTTGATTCCATGGGCTTGGTCCAACTGGCCTCTGAGCTCGAAAAACGCTTCGGCCGATCATTGCCTTTCGCCCAATGGATCGAACTCTCTAAAGATCAACCCATGACGGTGGGGTCGCTGATTACGTATTTGTCTAAAGTTTAGCTAATGATTTAGCCACTGAAACACTCTTTCCAATCCGTCTTCAGTAGATATCCTAGGTTCATATCCAAAATCTTTTCTGGCATTTTCAATCGAATAAGTGTGGCTCGTCGATAGCTGACATGCAATAAGGCGGGTCATCAGAGGTTCACTGTCCAAATGCAATAGGTGATAGACAGATTCAAGAGCCGCCCCAAAACCGTACAAAAGCCAAACGGGAGCATGTTTGGTGACTGGAGGCAGTTGAAGCCGCTCCAAAATTTCATTAATCCATGACCACATCAAAACCGGTTTTCCTTGGGTGATAAAATACGCTTTGCCGCCAACATTGGAATCAGGGTTAAGTGTTTGTTCTGCCAATAGGTGGGCTTCGGCGCAATTTTCGACATAGGTAATATCCGTTAAATTTTTTCCATTTCCCACAATCCAAATTTTTTTCTCTTTGGCCCGTTGAATGATTGAAGGAATTATAAATCGATCTCGCGGCCCCCAAATGAGATGGGGGCGAATGGCAACGGTCATGAGATCTGGACCATTGGCATCCAGAACCAATTTTTCGGATAGCGCTTTGGTTTGAGAGTAGGGGGATAGATATTTTTTGGGATATGGAGTATTTTCATCGATATTGATTTGATCTTTTCCATTGTAAATGACACTCGATGAACTCGTAAAAATAAATTTGGGCACATGATTTTTTTTGGCACTATTCAGCAAATTTTGGGTTCCAATGACATTGGTGTCATAAAATTCTGGATAGGGACCAAAGACTCCCACACGGGCTGCGGTGTGAAAAATGGTATCACAATTTTGGGTGGCTTTGTCTGTGTCTTCAGGTGACATGATGTTTCCTTGGATCAGTTCAACTCCCAATTTTTTAAGTTCCGGATAATTTCCGCGAGCCAAAACACGTACCCGATCTCCACGCTTTAGGAGTGCTTCCACAATATACTGTCCCAAAAAACCGCCACCGCCTGTGACCAATGCCCACTTTTTCATCATGGTGACTGGCACCTTTTTTGGGCCCAGAGGGCCAATTTCTCTCGCCCAATTTTGGCATTGTGTCGGATATCGACTGGGAATGAAGGATGGAAGAGGATGGTTTGGATATCTTGGGTGTGTGGAAAGTTTCGGGCCAGAGACAAAAGTTCCTGACGAAGTTTGTTTTGACGCCCAAAATCTTTTAAGATTTTGGGATCTTTGGGTTCGATAATGATGTTAGGGGTGTGATAGACGCCCACCAATGCAGATCTTGAGACTTCAGGGTGCTGATTAAAAATGGCTTCACATGGGATTGTAAACAATGTCTGATGGCTCAATGTCACTCGATGATTTTTCCTTCCGCAAAACCAAACCCGTCCCTTGTCATCCAAATACCCCACATCCCCCATCCGATGAAAAACTGTGCCATCTGAATCCAAGATTTTTGCGAGCTTCGTTTGATGAGGACGGTTAAAATAGTGTGTTGTGACCATCGGTCCCTTCGTGCAAATTTCTCCGATGATGCCCGGATCAACACACAATGCTGGATCCCAGCGCTGGATGGGATCGTCTGTGATGCGAATGATTTTCAAATTAATTCCGGGGAGAGGATATCCAACGCAAATTCCTTTGCCTTGTATGCTCAAATGTAAAGTCTCTTTAAGAATTTCATTTTTTTCAATCGAAGTCATGGGAAGCGCTTCGGTCGCACCATAGGGCGTAAAGACTTTGGCCGAAGGAGACAAGATGTCATTAAATCTTTCTAAGATCATGGGGGAAACGGGTGCCCCTGCGATTAAAATTCTTCGAACAGTGGATAGTTTTATTTTTTGAGCCATGCAATAACTCGTCACACGATTCCATAGGGCAGGTGAGCCAAAACTGTAAGTTACTTTATATTTTCTAATGGCATCTATAATTTTTTGTGGATTCACAAATCCCGGCTTTGTCGGATCCATATCGGGAATGACGCACGTTGTCCCCATCCCGACACTAAACAATGCAAACAAAGGAAAGGTGGGCATATCCACTTCACCTTCTTCAATTTGGTAATGATTTTTTAAAAGATTTAATTGAGCATCAAACATGCCATGTTCATAGACGACACCTTTTGGGATGCCTGTGCTTCCCGTCGTAAATATGATGGCGGCAGGATCTGAACTTGCCGTGTTACAAATTTTAAATTCGTTGGTCAGATTTTTAAAAGATGCAACTGTTGGGATTCCAAATAACCACTGTGTTCCGACAGCCAAAGTATATTTTAAAGTCTTAAATGAAGAGGGGGAAATCAGTCTTAGAAGATGAGACTTGGGAATGCCAATAAACCCTTTAGGCTCCACTTCTCGAATGCAAGTGGCCAGAAACTGTATACCGATACCGGGATCAATCAATACTGCGACTGCGCCCACTTTAAATAATGCAAACGTAATGGCAATGAAATCCACTCCTGGTCGTACCATCAGCACAATTCGATCCCCTTTTTGTGCGCCCATCGAAATGAGTCCATTGGCATATTGATTGCTCAAGTCCTCCAATTCTCGGTAGGTATAAGATTTATTTTCTTTTTGAAAATGAATTGCTGGCAAATTGGGTGAACGTGAAGCACGACTCGGCAAATAATCCGCTATATTCATATTTTGTGTCGAAATAAAAATAGCTCGACCCAGGGAATAATGCGCTCATAGGCATCTTCAATGACATAGTGACCCGCATCCGGGATGAGTTTGACTGAGGCATGTGGAAAATAATCTTCCCATGCCATCAAAAAACGATGGGTAAAGCAAAAATCTTTTTCTCCCCATATAATCAGCATGGGTTGGGATTTAAATAATTTCAAACAGCTCGTAATTTTTTCAAAAATCGGAAAGCTTGGAACTTTGGGAGTCCACGGAATATCTTGAACGAATCGTAAGTTTGCGATTCGATTTTTGTAATTATTGTAAGGGGCCAAATAGCCGCGTTTC
>CAZDSE010000215.1:0-4093 GCA_964507905.1 uncultured bacterium
CTCAATCATGTGATTGCGGCCGATGATTATATTTCCTCAATCGTTGAATCATTGTCGCAAGACTATTCTCTCACATCGGATGAGGCCACGATGGCTGCCAAAACCCTTGGCCTCACGGATGGACAAGAATTGGTTGATGTTCTCAAAGGTGATTCACTTTCACAAAGCAACGTTCAAAAATTTGCTACTGCTTTTAAGATGAGCCCCTCGACTGCAGAGCTTTATCTTAAAAGACGATGGAACGTCAAAGTAGACAAATAGTCGTTCTTTTTATTTTGGTTTTCCTGTCCTGCGTTGAAATATATGCATGGACAGGAAAACTAAATGCGATATCCGACTCCGATTCTCCATCCAAGAATTGGGCGATCAAAAAATATCCCCACATTGTAATCGCTCTTGGTTTACTCCAATCTGAATTTGTTGGAAATTATGCAAGTTTGAGTTTTGACTTTTTTTTAGACGCCAGACCCGACGTAGATGTGAAAATCCTTCTTTTTGCCACCAACGCTGAAATTATTGCCGAACTTCAAAATCCACAAACGGCGGGTATTGTTTTTATCAGTCATAATTTTAAAACGGCATTGGACACCGCAAGCTTATTGGATGCGAGCTATTCTCCAATCCCCAGTGATATATTATCGGCTGCGACACCGGCTTTGAGATTTGCAGCATTCATTGGATGCCACGGGCCCGATATCAAAAAACATTATCAAATGAGTTATGAACTCAATCGATTGCCAGGCGCCCAAACTGTTTATTATCCAGAAAGTTCATTTGTCACCACAGAGGATTTATTTTTTGTCATTTCCAGTGGGGTTAAAGAGGCTCTGACATTTATCGCCAATGAATCAAAGGAGTATGATTTTACTCAAGGCATTGAGCCAGAAAAATCCACCGGGCTTTTAACGATTCAGGCCAAAGATATCGTACCCGGCATTGAACCCCGATTTGTCATTCTGAATAAAAAAATCATTGGCACGTTGGGAATCATGAAAGGGCATGAAGACAATGCCAATGAGCACTTTACAGACTTCACGTTCACTGTACCCCATTATATCTTTGATGCAGAGACAGACTCACAAAAAGTCTCCATCCGATCTGCCGAACTTTCGCCCGGAGCTCCGGCTGATGACTACATGATTTCTCAAGTCCAGCTATATGATGCGATAAGTCAACACCTTTGGGAAAAAACTTACGATCCCCCACTTCATCTTGGGGATAATTCCACACCTTATATTGGAGACTCAATCCAAATGCCCTCGTCTCTCACCCGTCTTGAAGATGTTCAACAGTTGCAGCAATATCTAAAATATATTGAATGGCTAGATCGGGATCCAGCTCACTGGCCAACGACTTATCAACGCATGTATCTAGATCGTATTTTGTTAAGACAATAGCCCATTGTCACGATGGCGGTCCCCTTTTTACTGCCAAAACAACTCTAACAGCCCCGAATCCTCCAACGCAGACTCCACCATCACAAACCAAGCCGTTCCAGCCAATGACGGATTGGGTGTAAATTGAAATGGTATTTCGTGCGTGGCATAGCGTAGACCGCCAGAGGGAACTTGAAGTTTGATCATTTGATCCAATATTTGTTTTGCTTTTTCTTTATCTCCCAATTTCAAATAAGCCATCGCAACCCCCAGTGACCCTTCGGACCAAATCATATCCACATCGGCCCAATCTTTTTTGGGGTGATGTGGATAAAAGAGCCGATTGATCGAGAGCTCATCAAATACATATCCTTTATAATACGGTTTGTACCCGGAGACCCTATATTTAAGATCTTTTGTTTTATACCGATCCAAAACATTTTTTGTGAGTTTTGCTTTTTCTTTGTCTCCAATCGAAAGCAAATACATAAGCCCCCAAGAAGCACAGTCCAAGGCCATGAATGTATCTGCCCCATCTTTTCTCATGCCGCGGTTAAATTGATGCTCTTTGGAATTCCATGCACGAGACATCGCCTGTTTTAGTTTTGTTAGAGATTCTTCAGCGCTTCGCGCCTCAGAATGACTTGATAAATAAATCAGATCCTTCAGCAAAAAATACAAATCAATATTGTGTTCAATGCTGGCCCATTGAATTTTTGTGTCGGCATATTTTTCAATCACTTTATTTCGTTTTTTGTCCCATTGAAATTCAAAACTGCCGTTACCTCCCGTCACCAGCCCAAATCTGGGATCAGAGATATCCTTGATTTGGATCTGATCTCTGAGGATAGCTTCCGTCACATTTTTTGCGAAAGTTAAATATCGCTCAAAGTCTCGCGTCTCACGATAATTCTGATCTTCAAGAAGACGACTCCGTAAAAAAAATGCGACGGCATAGCCCACCCAACCACTGGCCCCATTTCGGATCGTGGCTTCACTGTGATCACTTTCCGATGGCCATTCATTGTGAGTATTGTATGAAAACCAAAGTTCGCCATTTTCACGCATGATTCGTTCAAACGCATCAATGATATTGGCTGCCTCACTATATTTTTTGGCCATAGTGAGCGCGATCACGGCCAAGGCATTGTCATAAATGGAAGCCCGGCTGTAAATATAGTTATAGCTTCGATCATTTTGACTCTCGGGGTGATCGGGATTTAATTCATAGCTTAAGATTAAATAGCGACGATCCATGGGAGGAAAAGGCACAACGGTATTCGGCACTCTGTTTCGAATGATCCAGTCCAATGCTTTTTGCTTGGCTTGAAATAATTTCGATTGAGCGGATACCACCACTGGAGGCAAAGTCCGAGGTTCTCCATTCTTAGCGATAAATGGAATTTTTGGATTTTCTTTCTTCACAATTTTTAAATTGGACAAGCTTTCCAAAAAGTTCAGTAACAGTTTTTGTCCCTGCTCTTCATTTTGAGAGAGTTCTACAGAAATCCGAAATAAATACGCTCCCTCTTGTAACGACCGTCTGGGACTTTTCCAAATGTACCAAGAAGAGACCAAATGAATATTGTTATTCTTTTGGGCAATCATGTATCGAATGGGAAATTGATCTTTATCAAAAATAACCTTTTTAATCTCCCGTCTGGCCACATCCCAACCGTCACTCAAATAGCAAACTTCTGCTGAGTGAAATTGACTTTCGTTTTGGCCAGAGACCAAAATAAACCACAATGTCTCTTTGGTTTTAATATGCTGATATTCTCTAAACAAAGTAATATCCGCATATGAATGGTCGATCGGATGGCCGATCCAGTCGCCAATGGTATCCGGAAAATAATGTAAGTAATCTGATTGAAAGACATCCATTTTGGAAAGCCATTTTCCTTCGTGGGGGGAAAAGTGATACAAAGAACTGTCTGCGATATATGAATACTGACTGGGAGTTAGAGAATCTACCGTAATCGTAATTTTTTCTCTAAAGTAATAAAAGTATTTTATGCCAATCAAAATGCATAAAAACACACTGAGAAAGAGAGACAACCGCATTAATTTTTTATTTTCGGTATTCATTTAATGCCCAATATTTACGCATAGTCACTGCCAACCATCCCAATATTTAAGCACGGTACCTGGTACCTTTTACGCATATGAGTACCAGGACACACGACAATCCATAAAACACAGCCCCTGCATAATCATGCCAGTAAGTCATTGCCATTTTCTCTCCATAATAAAAAGCAATCCCGGTTAAGACCCATACACGAAATAGGTTACTCAACATTGCAATTGGAAATATGAAAATGGCGATAGAAATCTTTTTCCATAGTGAAAGTCGGATAAAATAGAGAAAAAATACAATCAGCGAAAACAATACCAGCCACGATTTAATCCCTGTACAATCGGCCGCAATCAGCAGTGTGGCTTCAGGTAACTTGATGGTCAGGCCTTCGAAAGAGATGGGATAGGAGAACCAATGAAAAACAGTATATGTGACTTTGGCCACCCAAATCTGAAGAAGTCCCGAAAATTCATTAAGATATGGAAGCGGCACTGCGGTTAAAAAATAGAGCCAAGGGGATACCGCAGATTTCCAATTCGAAACTGAAAACAGAAGAACCGAAAGAGAGATCATCCAGAAACTAAAAGACAGACCACCCAAAAACAGCATATGGGTTTTTAGGCCCGATAAAAAAAAGAGG
>CAZDSE010000216.1:0-4074 GCA_964507905.1 uncultured bacterium
ACCTTCAGCGCTGAAGGTATAAAAATAGGCAATTTTATATATGAAAAATCCAAAACAATTTTTAGAGAAACTCTATCAGAGATATAATAGAAAAAAATACATTCATCCGGATCCCTTAGAATTTCTATACAATTATAAGGACATACGAGATCGTGAAGTCGTTGGACTCATCTCGTCTACACTTGCGTATGGGAATGTGAAGCAAATTCTAAAAAGTGCAAATTGGGTGCTATCAAAACTGGGATCCCAGCCGTCAGACTTTTTAAAGCATGAAACAACCAAATCTTTAAAATTCGTGACCCGTGGGTTTAAACATCGTTTCACAACGGATGCTCACTTAAGTGCCCTTCTCATAGGAATTAGAAAAAATATTCTAGAATATGGGTCCCTTTACGAATGCTTTCTGTCAGGCCATCAAAAGTCAGAGCCCAATCTTTTACTTTCATTAGATAAATTCACAAAGAAAATCATGGGCCCAAATCAACCCTATGGGGCCCATCTGCTCCCCAATGTTACAAAAAATAGCACCTGTAAAAGGCTTCACATGTATCTTCGTTGGATGGTGCGAAGGGATGATGTGGATCCGGGTGGATGGGACCATATTCCGAAAAACAAGCTTATCGTTCCTATCGATACTCACATGCATAGACTCAGTTTAAAATTTGGATTTATGAAACGAAAGCAGGCAGATTTATGTTCTGCTTTAGAGTTAACACAATTTTTTTCACAATTCTCACCTGATGATCCAGTCAAATATGACTTTTCTCTGACGCGGCTAGGAATCCTAAAGATTTCAACAAGCTATTTCCTAAATTTATAAAGAATCAGATATTTTCTTAAAATAAAACTTGGACTGTAGCTGTTTGGACTCTAAGCCGATTTCTGCGTATGGGTAGATGAAATAATTTAGTTTATCTCCGCGTTGTGGCGGATTTAACACAATGTCTCTCCCACGACTAAATTCAATGCGATTCGGAGGCAATTTTCCGAAATATTCATCTGGCTTTCCAGTTTTTTTAGCCTCAGTCGTATCCACCGGAATCCACCCGACATCCTTGGCATATGCTTCGGCCCAGCAGTGATACCCAGAAATTTCTCCTTCTGATTTATCAGTAGGAATCGGGAAGCCAATTTCAAATCGGGCCGGAATGCCTTCAGACCGATTTAACGCAATAAATAGCGAATGAAAATCTGTGCAGTTTCCCCTCTTATTGGAACAGGCCCAAATGGCATCGCCTCTGCCCCAACCCTCACCCGTCTTATCATAACTCATCGATCGAACGACATAATCATAGAGTGCTCTTATTTTTTGGGATGTATTCTTAAAAGACTTCGATTCGTTCGCTGCAATTTCTCGAATTTCAGGAAATAGTGGTACTAATTTATCGGGTCCCTTAAAAAGACTTGGAGAAAAATATTTTGCATGCGCCTCACCACCTCTCTTGTACCCGCTTCTGGCTTCCAACCTTTTAACTTCATATTCGAAAGAAATTTCAAGTGGTTTTTGAATGGTTTTTCCAGTCACATAGACCATCTTATTTCCAAATTTTTTCTCTTGAGTGACTTTAAAAATTAACGATGCTTCTTTGCCTTCTCTGGATGACCAAAATATTTTATTCACTTTTTGAACTTCAGTTTCTGCAGGATACGGCACCCAGAGCTTAAAGGACTTCCCATTCACTTCTTGGGCGGGAAGAATAACCGTATATTTAAAAGTGTACGATGCCGATAAAGGTTTTGGAGCATTATCAGATCTGGCCGTCACTCCTTCTGATCTTTCAACGAACGCGATCAAAATCATCAGGCTGAATATTGCACATTTTTTTACCATCGCCGGCGATGGTATAAAAGTAGGCAATTTCAAGGTTTACTCCCACCGGTGGTGGTATAAAAATAGGCAGATTGTAAAGAGTAAGTAATATTTTTAAATGAAAAAATGAAAAAAAGATCCCACCAAATCTTTTTTTCATTTTTTTCTATAAATAATAAACCCATAACTCAAACGATAATGAATCTCACAAGGAGATACAAGACTTAAAATGAAGATGTCACTTAAAAATCAGAACTGCTCTCTTGGCTCAGAGCCTGCCCCGAGCCCCCGATGGGACTCGAGGGCAGGCTCCAGCCGGAGATGACTGATATAAAATCTCCACGGCTTATGCTTCCATATTCCGGCATAATTAATTCCGATGCGTTTGCCCTGTAGAATTTTATTTTTTGGAATTTTTATACCCCGATCTTCAAACCAAAGATTGTTTTCTGGCATGGCCACTTTCCCATTAAATGTCTTATCAATTTTTAAATTTTTGGTGAGCTTTCCTGGGCCATTGTGATGTGCGGTTCCAGTCTGAACTCCACGAATCAATATGGCCGCTGGAAAATCTTTCGCTTCAGTTACAATATTGAGCATCCAATACATCCCGTAACACAAATACACATACCAAGTCCCCGCATCTTCAAACATCACTTGATTGCGTTTTGTTTTTCCTTTGGCTGCATGGCAGGCCTTGTCTTCCATGCCGATATATGCTTCGACTTCAGTAACAATCCCAGAGAATTCCTGATTCCCTTTACTTCGGATCAGATATTTTCCCAAAAGCTCTGGACAAACTTCCAAGGTGGACCGATTGAAAAAATGGGGTGATAGAATCAGAGACATATATAGAGACATATTTAGAAAAATTTTTATCGATACGCAGGAATTCCCGTCACGGCTTCTCCAATAATGAGAGTATGAATGTCATGTGTTCCTTCATAGGTCTTCACAGCTTCCAAGTTACACATGTGACGACCGACATGATATTCATACGCTGTGCCATTGGCTCCGAGCATGTCTCGTGCCATGCGAGCTACTTCTAACGCCATCCAGACGTTATTCTTTTTGGCGAGTGAAATTTGATGTGGTTTCATTTTGCCTTCATCTTTTAGTTTTCCCAATCGCCACGCCAAAAGTTGGGCTTTGGTAATTTCTTGAACCATCCAAGCCAATTTTTGTTGGACCAATTGAAATGAGGCAATGGGCTTTTCAAATTGAATCCGCTCTTTGGAATATTCCAGGGCTTGATGGTAACAGGCAAGAGCTGCCCCAATGGCTCCCCATGAAATTCCATAGCGTGCTTGATTTAAACACATGAGGGGAGATTTTAATCCATCTGATTTTGGGAGCAGATTCTTTTCAGAAATTTTAACATCATTTAAAGAAATTTCACTCGTAACGGATGCACGCAAAGAAATTTTTCCTTTAATATCTGAAGTCTTAAGCCCAGGAGTTCCCTTTTCAACCAAAAATCCTCGAATTCCTTGATCGGTTTTTGCCCAAATGACAAGCACATCGGCGACAGAGCCATTGGTAATCCACATTTTGGTTCCATTTAAAATATACTGCTTCCCATCCTTTTTAGCGGATGTTCGCATGCCAGACGGATACGATCCAAAATCAGGCTCTGTGAGGCCAAAACAGCCGATGGCTTTTCCTTGCTGAAGCAGTGGCAGCCACTCGTCTTTTTGCTCATCCGATCCAAAAGTTAAAATAGGATACATGACAAGCGCACCTTGAACAGAAACGAAAGATCTAAGTCCACTGTCCCCTCTCTCTAACTCTTGCATAATGAGCCCATATGCATTGGCCCCCAGGCCTGAGCATCCATAGCCCGAAAGTTGCGCCCCAAATAGCCCAAGCTCTGCCATTTTGGGAATAAGCTGACTCGGGAATTTTGCCTTTTCGTTATATTCTTCAATGATAGATAGAACTTCTTTTTCAACAAATTCACGTACTGTTTTTCGGATCAACTTTTCTTCTTCGGTTAAAAGTCCATCCAAATCATAAAAATCAAGCCCACTGAATGGTTTCATAGGATTTCATTGTTACTGAATTCCGGCTGCAAAATCAACGCTTACTTTGGTCATTCTGGGGACACAAAGTACCCGAAGAATCTTATTGTTCTTTCTTTTATTCTTTACAAAGAGACTTTAAAATCACTATAGTTTTTATGTTGCTTTGTTTAAATGAAGTTCATTAAATTATGGAGAATAAAATGAAAAAAATTATTTTTTCAGCAGTTGTTTCAGTAGTCC
>CAZDSE010000217.1:0-4071 GCA_964507905.1 uncultured bacterium
CAACGTATTTCTCAGATACCAGTATAAATAATGCCTGAGGTGAGATTTCTAATCCAGGAATCTCTTGTAAGTAAGAAATGTGTTCCACAATCGCTTGTTTATATTCCTCATCATTTGAAATATCAGACTTCCTTTCAAATAATCTAAAGCGTGAATGTCCTTCTTGCCAATTGACCGGTTTTTGAATCACATCATATGCTTTTTCTAGTTCAACAGCGCCTTTATATGGCTCAGCGACTAAACTTTTGCTATTTTCTCGTGAGAAGTAATCCCAATGAAGATCGCTGTATCTTTTGCCAGCTTCTGTGGCCCGGAATTCTTTATATGTTTGCTCACTTTTATATTCGACCAAAGCATATTCTATTGGGAATTTTGTAGAATCCAAAAGATTGGTACCCAAAAGAACCGGTTGATATGATTTAAGCTTAGCCGAAGTTTTAGAAAGCTCCCCCGTTGCCGGAATAAATATTTCGTTTAGCGCGGCCTTAAAATCTTGAACATTCAGGGCTTCTTTTTTAAATCCTCGCCAAAAACGATAGAAGGATTGATCTTCAGCCAGGCAGTGATTCGGTAGAGCAAAAAAAACTGTTAGCATAAGGACGATGAAATTTATCATATTTTACCTCTTTTAAAAATTAAATGCCTTTATAGGCATGAAATCGCTTGAAAGCAAGTTGGAAAATAATAATTTTTGGTACAGATGCTAAAGGGCAACAATATATAAAAAATAAAGACACGTCAGTGTGGTCGGGACTGAGAAATCAGTCGGAAAAAAGCTTTAATTCAGCCCCTCCTTAGTCTTTCCGTCGGTCGCCATTACAATCTAAAGCCAGCCGGAAAAATCTGATAAAATTATTTTTTTGGTAGCATCCAATTGACTCTAACTTTAATGTTTTGAGAGTTTTTTCTCAGTCCATTGGAATCACGTACCGCTCAAAAAACTCATCTCTTCTGACAACAGGATATAGCAGTGAATGTCGTCTTGATCTGAAATTCTGCATTATTAACAATAGGGTTGAAACGGCATGTACTAAACGTTCTCATGTTGTGAACAAAAAATAAGTTTTTGTGAAAATACTACTTGCGTAAATTGCAAATCCCCTTTAATAAACCTGACACATGAATGAGACAAAACCCACCATATATGATTTTACGGACTATAGGGCATTTTTAAGCTCATATTTAGAGCATAAGAAATCTACTCTAAGTTATTTTTCTTTGCGCACATGGTGCCAGCGATTAGGGCTAAAAAGTCCTTCTACATTAAATATGATTTTAAAGGGCACTAGAAACCCCGGAGAAGAAGTCATTCATAAATTTAAACAATACTTCAATTTTAATAGTGAACAAAAAGAATACTTTGAAGGTCTTGTAAGGCTTTCTAAATGTAATGGCCATGAGGAACGCCGCATTGAAATTTTAGAAAAGCTCCGCGAGCTCCATCCGAAAAAGAATATTTCAATTATGGATTTTGAAACTTTTTCTACCATTTCAAAGTGGTATTTTTTGGCTATTCGAGAAATGATTGACCTCAGAGATTTTAAAGAAAGTCCAACATGGATAGCATCAAAATTAAAAAATAAAATTACATCCAAAGAGGTGAAAGATGCTCTGGACATCATGAAAAAGTTAAATATTTTGACCATAGATAAATCAGGTAAGCTTGTTCAAACAAAGAAGCAAATTGGAACTGAAGCAGATGTTTCACAGGAAGCCATAAAGCGTTTTCACGAGCAAATGCTAATGCTTGCTCAATCTTCAATTCGAGAAGTGTCTGTTGAAGAAAGAGATATCAGTGGAACGACTTTTAATATTGATCCCAAAGATTTGCCCCTCTTAAAAAATGAACTTCGAAAGATAAGACAATCTTTCTATCAAAAGTATGAATCGAAGCCTGGTAAGGCAACTTATCAGCTTAATATTCAACTTTTTCCATTAACTAACTTTAATCAAAAAGGAGGAAAGTAAAATGGTTATTAAAACCTTAATTCTAGTTTGTTTTTTTGCCAGTAAAATGGTTTTTGCCGGGGGGAATGTAGAGAATGGTGGATCTGTTATTATTCAGAATGGAGAAGTTATTCTTGCAGATCCATTCGTTGCAATTAGAGGTAATTCTCTAACTTTATCATCTGAATTAAAAGACTACCTCAATTACATTCGTTCCCTTCTAGAGAAGTACGCCATTCCAGGGACTGGCGATAAACCATACCAAGCATATGGCGCGGGTCTTTGGGATGAAGTGTTCAATCAATTAACTGAATTTCGATATATTTCTGATAATGAAGAGCTTCCATGTGATGACCCAATGGATATTCGAGAGGTTAATGATAAAGCGGTTCTATTTGCTTGCACCCATGGTCACGTAACTTGGTTCAGAGAATCTATTTTTAGACAGTTAAGTTTGTGGCGGCAAGCATTGGCTGTCATACACGAAAGACTTCATGCGTGGACAAAAAATAATGAACCACATGACATATTGTCTGATTTTACAAGCATCATAGAGATGATGTTAAGGCTACAAAATGATCAAATTAATG
Organism: uncultured bacterium; assembly: GCA_964507905.1. GTDB lineage: Bacteria > Bdellovibrionota > JACOXK01 > 2-02-FULL-40-11 > 2-02-FULL-40-11 > CAZDSE01. The sequence goes on from CAZDSE010000217.1 coordinate 2,538, forward strand.
GAGATAGACGATCATTAACTGATGAAGAGTGGGAAGCAATGGATAGATTATATTTTCGTGCTCGACAACTTAGCCTTAGAGTTGGATACGAAAGACAGGGCTTCAATATAGTCAGAAATGGAGGCGGCATATATTATCATGATGAACCGAAAGATATTTCCACAACGCTTTTTGTCGGTATGGGTTCAGAAATATTTGCATCAATGGAAGTAGGAGAAAATGTTAGCATTGTAAATTCAATACTATCTAAATCTGCTAGAGTTGGAAATAGTTCCACCATAGTTAACTCTTTTATTAAAACCAATTCTGATCGACAAAATATAATTACTATCGGTGATAATACAACGATTCTTGATTCTGATCTTTTTGCCCAGTATGCGGGTGGGGGTATCGAGATTGGAAGTAATTCTAACCTAGAAAAACTATGGGGATGCTTCGATGAGCTCATAGTGGAAGATACCGTGTCCATTAATGGATTTAAAGTTGAATTTAAAACTTTGAACAAACCCGTTTGCCGTATTGGTCAGAAAGCAACATTAAGAAATGTAGCATTTTCTGGACATGGGGAACATTTCTATTGGACAGATGCTTTGATTATTCCCTTCATCTATCGTGGAATTAAAAATGGCTTGGCTCCTAAATTATTTTTTGTATCAGGTTCTGAGATTGATATGACAGGTTATGGGGAATTGGAGCTTGTCATCCCTTCTGGTATAACAGAAATTAAAAACTCAGAAGACTTACTTAATTTACGTACAAAAAAATAACAAAGGGAGTTGCTATGGCATATAAAAATATATTTGTATTTTCATTCTTCTTGACATTCACTGTTTTCAATTCTTCATTTGCGGAAGTAACCATTACTCTTACTGAAAAAGATGGATGGTATTTATATGAGAATTTAACGAATCCTTCAGATGAACGGTTCGAAGCTGATGTGAATTGTAATAAGGAAAGAATCATATCTATTCCATTTCAGGAGGAGGCCTTTAAGTGGTCTTGTACTGTTTTAACAATTACCCCTGGATTACGTAAAAAAACATATCGTGAGTTAGGGGTTGATAAATCTTATTTGGTTTATCAAGGCCTTCAAAAAATAGAAGCCGTCGATAGTGAGGGGGATTTGATCAAACATGCCGATGTTCAATGTCAGCCTCATTTTTATGAGTCACCACGAAAACCTTATGCTACATGTGTCTTGCACGACCATAAATTTACTCCAATTTCCAAAATGGAAGGCGAAGGAGAAAAGTAAATTACGCATCCGTCAAGATCTCAGTGAGTAAGTAATTGTGGCTTATCAATTACTATTGCCACAATTTTGATATATAACGCATTGATTTAAAACGGACTAAAGTATCAAAATATGCTTTCTCACATCCTGTTTTCCTCTTGATCGTTTTGAGAGATAAAATCAATAACGCCCATCTTAAACCGAAAAGATGTTTTTTCTATTGAGGGAAAGTATTCAAATCGGTATGTGGTGTTTTTTATGGTATGAGACAAAACTGAGTAAATTAATAAGGGGCAGTGG
>CAZDSE010000218.1:0-4044 GCA_964507905.1 uncultured bacterium
ATCATTCAACTCATCATGAACACAAGACAATCACCTAAGGATATCATGACCAATTTTCAGGCTGAAGGAATTACACCAGAACACGTGGTTTCAAGCATTCTAGAATCGCTGACTACATCGTCAGATTGGACGCAAGTCAAAAAATTAATTTCATTTTTAAGAGACATCCGTGTGGATTCATTTGTATCAACGGATCATCGCCCCCAAATTCATCAGGACATAGAGGCGCTCTATAGACGTACATTAGAAGCAGGAACTGCACGACGACAAAAAGCCATTATTGTAACAACCACTTTCCATGATCCCAAGCTTTTATTAACCGTGGGAGATTTGGTAAAGGGTGTAAGTTCCTGTCAAAGTTATCGTACAGGAACACATATTGAGACCCTTTTGGGGTATGTAGTGGATGCCAATGTTCAAGGGGTGATGTCGTTAGAAGTATTGCCCCAATCGTTTACAGATTCTAAATCATTTACACTTTTATATGAAGCCATGAAACATTCACAAGAGCCCATTCGCTCTGTATTTGATCCGAAAACGATGACAGTGACATTTTATGTGCCTACTCAAAATGGCATGCAAGAAATAAAGACAAAAGAACTTACAGTTTTACAAAGAAATATGGTAAAAATAGGTCCCTCAAAAGAAAATTTCAGAATTCCTGGTGTCGTTCTTGAAAGAAATTATCAGCAAATTCAATCTCCAGAGCTTCAACAGCACATCGATGCGGAGACCAATCAAGTAATGGAAAAAATGCGTGAGGCCATTGGAGGAGTCTATAATGAATCGATTCAAGTTCTTGCAAAAAGCCGAAATCCGGGGGGTGTTTATTCGGATGCCGCACGGGGTGTCCATACAGCAGCCTATGACGTCCAACCCTATAGAGCCAAAGTAGTGGTTCCAAAAGTAAAGCCTTTAGTCCCAGATGTGAATCTAGGTCAGCCACTTGAGTCTAGTAAGGATAGACAGCTTTCTCCTCCGAATGAACCCAAACCAAGAGTAAGCGATGAAGAAGGCGAAGGAGTATCTCGCCCGGTGGATTATGCGCAAGTGGTTGAGCGAATGCTAAAAGCGGAGACCTTTTTAGAGGCCGCGCATATTTTAAGGAAAATTGTTCCAGTTAAAATTTGGGATGACAATGTGGCCAAACGATTTGGGGCTGAATTTGAGTTAACGGATTCGGAACTGATATTGTTGGATGAAACCTATGCCAGAGCTGCATGGAATCAGCCCCCGGAAGTTCGATGGCCCAGTGAGTTTGCGATATGTCACCCGACCATGGGTGTTGTTTTGAGAGGGGAAGAGCGGTATCAAAAGGAGGTTTTGGTTCATGAGGGATTGCATGCGATTTATAATCTAATTACCCCATCCGATCTTAGGGGAAAACATTTTGAGCATGGATCGGTAGATAAACTCACCGAAGAAGAATGCAAATATCTTTTATTTACATTTATCGAAGAGGCTGCCAATTTTGTATTTGAAGAAAAAAAATATGGTGCTGATTTTGTAAATAAATTGCATGATCCGTTTGCCGACCCGTTCTCTTCTTTTTACTACAAGGCAATTCCTTTTCATGACACTGTCATTCGACTAAATCAAGAATTTGGTTGGCCAACAGAGAAAATACGAGACTTTGTTAGAACTCATGTGACACATATCCAACGGGCATTGCCTCAATATTTCCCCAAAGATTTTTTATGGGAGGCGACTCGTATTGCTCAACGTCGATTTAATGAGGCGTCATTGTCCGGTGAACATCAGCATGTGCAGCGTGTGGGGCAGAGAGTGGGACTACTCACGGGTGCTTTATTATTTCTAGATTGGGACATGGGTGATGATAGGTCAGACGTGGTTAGAAGTGAAATCCCAGGTGCAAAGCGTTCTGATGAGCCTCTTTCTAAAGCTGAAAAGAATCCGGAATCGTTATTTATGAAATTAGATTTGGCCAAGACCCCTGAAGAGGCCAAAAAATTATTCAATGAGATCTCAGTCGAAATTGAAAAATTACCATTGGCTCAACGAAGTGCTTTTGTCAAAAAACAGATGACATACTTAGACCATTATCCCCACCGAAATAAGATTTTATCTGGAATGGGGGATGTGGGGCACTTTGGGGCGGGACTTTTCGTGCAACATATGTTGGAGGATTTGGAAAGTAAGTTCATTCATGGAGAAGATCCCAGACACATGATGGATTTTATCCAACACTGGGATTCTGTTTTATATGACTATGCGTATTTCGGAGTGGGGGGAAAGATGGGGACCTTGGCGTATGATCTCACATTATCCAAGCTCTACGCCAAAGCGTATCATGCATTTTACGCTGAAACCTATACTCAACTTCTAAAAGGTTTGGCTTTGCCTGAAATGGCGGCTGAACGAGAACTTTTAATGAAGATGTATCCCACTCGATCGATTTTGGGACAGTTTTTAAGATCTCAAGCCGGTGCATTGGCGGCATTTGCGTTTAGTCAGTACATGAATACGGGGCGGTTTGATCCTGTGAACATTGCCAGTTTTCAGATGAGTTATATGCTGACCCACTTGGTCGTAACCTCTCTATCCAGAGCGGCATTTGCAGAGCTGGGGGCATTTTTATTTAGTCATGGGTCCAAAGGCTTATGGCTACTGGGAGGACCCTATGGGGTAGTGGTGAAAGTCATTCAAACGGGAGTGTCCTTATATGCGGCCAATAAAATGTCACCAGCGGTGGAAAGTGCCTTTCATCAAATGGGAAGAGACTTTGATGAAGACAATGCAGAGGGTCATCGATATGCCATTCATCAAAAACTCAGAGAAGATTTAAGTGTGGATCAAGTGGTGCCATTCATATCTCAAATGAATCTCAGTTTAGAGGCCTCATTTCAAAGACGGTTATTTGATTTATTTCAAGTATTGGCCCTAAAAGAACACGAAGAAGAAGAATATTTTAATACCCATCATTATGTAAGAGCTCTAGAGCTTAAAAAAGAAGCCTGTGAAGAGAAAATGAATTCAGCCGAAGTACAAAAGCAATATTCAGTGAGTTCTTCATCTCTCTTTTCAACTGAAGTATTAGAAAGAAGTTATAACAATGATTCGTGGGAATCCTATGTGGCTCTATATGGACTTCCAGGAGACCAAAATAAGGGTTTGATAGCTGAGATTCAAGAAGGGAATGCCAATCAACAAGCCTGGCTCCCCCAATATGTGGAGGGACTGGGCAAGATTCAACGGAAAAATGAAATGCTCTATCGTACGAAATTAATTGAGACTGAAGAAAATCTCTTTCGGGGGGAATTGATTGAGATTTATATGGCATTAAAAAATGAAGGATCTAGAGAAAAAAGAATGGAGTTATTAAAGCGCTATAGAGAAGAAAAAGAAAAAGCAGCCAGAGGAAAGATAAATCCCATGGAAGATTCAGGCGAGATGGCAGATGCTTTGGCCCAAGGACTGGTCGGAGCCGTGGGAAGTGGCCCGGGGTTTATTCCGCCAAATAGCAAGAGTCGAGTTATGAAAAGCATATTTGAAAAAATCATAGAAGAGATGGCATATTTTGAATACATGGCCGATCATGAAGAGAATCCAGAGAAAAAATCTATTTATCGTATGGAAGCGATTCAGCTTCAATTAAAATTAGACAGCCAAATCGATTGGCTGAAAGATCCGTTTCAAGTCCCGGACATGCCAGACCTAGAATCCCAACTGGATCAAATACTGACGAGAAGGTAAAAATTATAGTTTGCAAAATGTACCTAAAAACGGTACATTTTGAATATGGTACATTTTCCCCAAAAGAAACATAGCCGTCTCATTGAATACGTGCGTACCCTTCAGGACAAGGGTCGGTTGACCTTCACCAAAGCCGAAGCCACTCGATTTCTCGGCATATCTCAGATCGCTTTCAATCGAGCAGCCGAGCGCCTCATTGATAAAAGGCAACTCATCCATCCATCTCGTGGCTTTTTCGTAATCGTTCCTGCCGAATTCCGCTCAGCTGGTACGCCGCCAGTTTCATGGTTCATCGATGAATTCATGAAGTTCCATGAGCAGTCCTACTAC
>CAZDSE010000219.1:0-4016 GCA_964507905.1 uncultured bacterium
TTTCGTATGTAGTTTACATTTTTATGACTTCTTAAAAACAATACCCCAGCAATGATTTTGGTATTAAATCGCTCGGCTTCTTTCATAAATCCTTCAAAGGCATTTAGATCAAACACGGCTTGGGTCTGAAAAAATCTGGCTCCGCCTTCGATCTTTTTTTCCATGCGTTTTAAGTGGGTATTGAGGTTGGGGGCGGTGGGATGGACAACGGCACCGGCATAAAAATCCGTTTTTCCTTCGATGGGATTTCCATAAAAATCAAATCCATGGTTTAAGTTTTTAATGGCTTGAAGGAGTTTTACCGATTCAAATTCAAAAACGCCTTTGGCAAGAGTGTGATCTCCGGCACGGATGGGATCACCCGTTAATGGCAGCAGATTTCGAATTCCCAAATGATACGCACCCAATAGATCGGATTCCAGCGCCAAAGAATTTCGATCGCGACATGAAATTTGATAAATGGGTTCGATGCTATTTTGAACCAAAATATGAGATGCCACCAAGGCACTAAACCGCATGACACTTCTTTGGTTGTCGGTGACGTTCAGCGCGTCGATGTGATTTTTGAGCAAAAGTGATTTTTCAACAAATTCTTTGATATCCGGGCCCTTCGGTGGACATACTTCTGCGGTAATCACGAATTCGTTGTTTTCTAGTTTTTGTTTAAGCAAACTCACTTTTGAAGTCTCTCGTATGCCTTTAATGTGTTTTTCATCAGTAACGCGATGGTCATTGGGCCAACCCCGCCCGGGACAGGCGTAATATAAGAGGCTTTACTTTGCACATTTTCAAAATCCACATCGCCGACCAGTTTGTCCCCAATTCGATTAATTCCCACATCTACTACCACAGCTCCGTCTTTGACAAAAGAATTTTTAACAAAATGGGGTTTCCCCATCGCCGAAACCAAAATATCTGCGGTTTGACATTCTTGGTCCAAGTGTTGGGTTTTCGAATGACAAATGGTGACCGTCGCATTTTGTGCCATCATCAATAACGCCATGGGTTTTCCGACAATGAGAGACCGCCCCAACACCACGGCTTTTTTCCCTGAGAGTTCAATTTTATATTCTTTGAAGAGCTCCATGACCCCTTGAGGGGTGCAGGGAACAAAAAGGGGATCTCCCATGAGAAGGCGCCCCAGATTAAATGGATGAAATCCGTCGACATCTTTTTCGGGAGACACAGCATTTAAAATGGTTTGGGATTGAATATGAGCGGGGAGGGGAAGTTGCACCAAAATTCCATGGATTTTGGGGCTTTTATTCAGATAGTCAATCAACTCCAATACTTTTTTTTCTTCGATATTTTTGGGAAGCCGATGGGCTTCAGAGACCATTCCAATTTTTTTGGCCATTTTTTCTTTTTTAGATACATAGATTTGAGAGGCGGGGTCATCCCCCACCAGTACAACGGCCAGACCCGGTGCACCGTGTTTCAAAGATAAAACTTGAGCTTGAACGGCAGCTAAAATTTTATCCGCTGTCTTTTTTCCATCCAGAAGATTCGTCATAGATCGTTACTTTAGGGTAAACGATTTGTATTTTCAATAACTTTATGCTAAATCTTTAAGCCAAGTTTATGTCGCAGTCAGACGAAAAATCCAAAAAGCCGAAGTTGGTTCTTATAAAGAACTTAAAAAAAAGTTTTGATCAAGAAAAGAAAGCCCCCCAAATCGATTTAAAAAAAGTAAATCGAATTCGAAAGGCCATCGAATCCGGACAGTATGAGATTAATTTTGAAAAATTGGCCGAAAAAATGTTGAAAGAATAAATATGATTCGTGAGAATTTAGAAAAAAAGGAAAAAACCTTTTTATCTGCACATGCTGCATTGAGTGCAAAGTCCAAGAGAGAAAAAAGTGAAGAGGAATGCGAGCTGCGTACGGCATTTCAAAAAGATCGGGATAAAATTCTCCACAGCAAGGCATTCCGTCGATTGAAACACAAGACACAAGTTTTTTTATCACCCATTGGGGATCATTATCGAACGCGACTGACCCATACCTTGGAAGTCATGCAGCTCGGTCGGACATTGGCACGGGCATTGGATCTCAATGAAGATTTGGTGGAGGCATCTGCCTTGGGACATGATTTGGGGCATACGCCTTTTGGCCATTCGGGTGAGGCGATTTTAAATAAGATTCATCCCGAAGGATTTCACCATGTCCATCAAAGTGTCCGAATTGTGGAAAAATTGGAAAATAGTGGGAAAGGGCTTAATTTAACAAATGAAATCAAAGAAGCCATCGCCAAACATTCGAAAGGAAAGGGTACCATTTTATCAGACGACCCAAAATTTAAAGCATCCACTCTCGAAGGACAAATCGTGCGACTGGCAGATCTTTTGGCCTATGTGAATCATGATTTGGATGACTCTGTCCGGGCAGGCGTATTGAAGATGGAGGACGTGCCCAAAAAATTAAGGGATGTTTTTGGGGAAACACATTCTCAACGAATTGAAACCATGGTGACCGATGTCATTCGGTCTACTCAAGAGAATAACTTCGACAAAATTCGAATGAGTGAAGAAAAGCTCCAAGCGCTTTCAGAGTTGAGAGCGTTTATGTTTGAGCATGTCTATGAAAATGACTTTGTCCAGCATGAATTAAAAAAGGCGCAAAAGATCGTAGAGTTTCTCTATCATTATTATGTGGAACATTCTGATCAGCTGTTGGCCGAAATGAGTATTCCTGAATTTACCGAGCCCATCTCTCGTCATGTCATTGATTATATTTCTGGCATGAGCGATCGTTACGCCATTCGAAAATATAACGAGATATTTGTCCCCAGTCCGTGGCGGTCTCTGTAAGGAAACATAAAAAAATTATATAGTAAGAAATGGGTTGTGTGTAAGGGATAGACAGATATGTGTTGGATCTTAGTTGATTAACAAGTTGATATTACTCACAAAGTTTAGTTTCAAAATACCATAACGTTTTGGCATATCATTTGCTTAATTGTCTTCCATGATAAGAACTGTCATCCTTCGCTCAATGGATAAGGTCGCAACAGCTCCCTTTGGGCTCAGGATGACCAAATAAGGAGGTATTATGAAACAAGTTTGGTCATTATTCCTAACAATGGTGTTCGGGATAAGTATGATGTTAACGCCGGTCGTGGGGCTTGCAAATACGGAAACAAGTCTGGATGCGATTCCGATGGATGTTCAAGCGTCATTTAAATCGGCAATGCTGGATAAGGTCGTGAATATGTTTACACAACTCGCACAATTGGATGAGGCCGAAGTGCATGCGGTTTTGATTGATGAAGTTCAATCCAAACGAGATGCCATTATGGCCCAAGCATCTCGAATTGAAGATGCGTTGGCCCGTCATCAAGTTGTGTCTCAAGTGACATCGAAGTTTGAAGAAATGAGATCTTCTATTTTGTCTCAGACAAAAGATCAGATTTTGGAAAATTTAATGATTGCTCAAGAAGAGCTTACCCATCTCGGACCCGAGGTTGTTTTAAAAGGGACCGTGGCGGTATTGGGAACAGTCGCATTATTTCCCGTGTTTGTGGCAGGCTGTTTGCTGTTCGTAGTGGGTGAAGTGGTGTATTGGGGAAGCTTGACATTACTGGCTCCCGTGGCTATTGCCATTGATGTGGTCGGACTCGCGTTAGCGGGCGGGTCATTGGCTGCAGCAGGGGTGATGTGGGCATGGGCCGTAACAGACGGATTATAATTTCAGTTATTTTAAAGCTAAGGGCCATGAGTGTGTTTGCGCTCATGGCCTTTGTGCTATGTGGTATGATTTTCTCCTCGCGCACCGCGCGAGGAGAAAATCATACAATCCCTACTATTTTTTTTGTCATAGCCGGAGATGCCTCTTATAAACAGGTCATTCGGGAAGACAATAAAGCTGAAGTTAAATCAGGACTTCAGTATGAAATTTTAAAAGCCCTTGCTCGTATCGAAAAAAACCAAGCCCAGGGGCTTAAACTTTTAGCTCTTTCTTTAGGCCAGCAAAATGAACTTGAGAAAAAAAGATCCCAAGAATCGATGGAACAATAT
>CAZDSE010000220.1:0-3666 GCA_964507905.1 uncultured bacterium
TATTTGGACCATGGGAAGAAGTCCTTGAATCATCGAAAGCAATGTTTTATTTTTGGCTCCCCCACCCCCAACCACAATTTCCTTTAAATCATACTTGGGCAGTATGAATTGCTTGTAACTATTCGCAATGGAATGGGCCGTAAATGCGGTCACTGTGGCCATTAAATCATGTGGATCCATTTTTTTAGCATTCTTCACAATCTGCTCAGCAAAAAAACGCCCAAACATTTCTCTTCCTGTTGTTTTGGGTGGGGTTTTCTTAAGATAAGGGTTTAAAAGTAATTTATTTAATAACGGAAGATAAATATCCCCCATCGATGCCATTTTTCCTTCGGTGTCGTACTCTTTTTTGCCGCGGGTTAAAATTGAAATCACCGCATCGATCAGCATATTTCCAGGGCCGGTATCAAAAGCAATGACATCTTTTTCTTTTCCCCCTTTTGGAATAAACGTCATGTTGCTGATGCCACCAATATTTTGGATCGAAATCCCATACCCAAATTCACAAAACAAATGATAGTGAAGATAGGGAGCCAAAGGAGCCCCATGCCCTCCGGCCGCCATGTCTCTGGGGCGAAAGTCTGCCACAACGGTGACTCCAGTTCTTTCCGCAATGATGGAAGGTTCTCCAATTTGAAGCGTGGACCCAAACTCAATGGGCTTTAGACTATTCGGTGGAAGATGCTTAATCGTCTGCCCATGTGAACCGATGAGATCAATCTGGGATAAAGGGATTCTTGATTCTTTGCACAACCGAATGACCGCCATTGCAAATTCTTCTCCCAGCATAAAATTAAGTTTGCAAATTTCATCCACAGCCAACTTTTCTATTGAACTTGCATTTAAAATGAGTTGCTTCAATGTTTTTGAAAAAAGATAAGATCTAAATCCCTTTAAAACAATCTTGGGCGAATGATCGTCGGCATTCATTTCCACACATGCGGCATCAATTCCATCCGCCGATGTCCCAGACATAAGCCCAATAACGTTAAGCGCTTGCTTCATCGATATAATTTTTTTTGATTTTCTTTTTTTTAAATTCGTCTTGTATTTTTTTGACTTCGTTTGGATTTGAAAGTAGTTCATGCCCCGTCATGGCCAGTGCTTTTGCGGCATTGAGCATGGCTGCATACCCTCGATTCGTCAACGCTGCCTCTGCAAATGCTTTTGTGTGACATGCGTGATCATCACAAATTTTTATCGAGGGATGAATGGCGGGAACGATCTGGCCGACATTTCCAATGTCCGACGATCCGATTCTGGATTTGGGATCTCCCTGGTCGTTCTTTACATTTAAATATTTCAATTGCTCTGCAAAAATTTTTGCAAGTTTGTGACTCGGATGAAAGGGCTCATACGCAATTGGATTTTGCCAATAGGTCACCTTGGCCCCAATTTTTTTGGCTTCTCGTTCGGCAATGGATTTAACGCGTTTTAAAATTTTATTCACATTTTTCATTTCCAAAGACCGAATGTAATATTTAAGCGTTGCTTTTTCCGGAATAATATTGGGCTTTAAACCTGCTTCCGTAAAAATCCCATTGACCCTGGCGTCTTTGGAAAGCGTTTTTGTAAATTGCGCTATATTTTGGAATGTATTGACTGCTGCTTGCAATGCATTGATCCCTTTTTCGGGTTCAGATGCCGCATGCGCGGCTCTGCCGTGAAAATATATATCCAACTCATGAAGCGCCAACATGTATTTAATGACTTCGGTCCGAGAATCCGGATGTGCCATCATGGCCACGGTTAAATTTTTAAAAACCCCTTTCTTTGCCAGTAAGACCTTCCCCCCGCCCCCTTCTTCTGCGGGACAACCCACCACCGTCACTGTTCCGTATACGGATTTTAGTTCACGGCCTAATGCGACGCCAGCACCACAGCTTGCGACTCCAATTAAGTTATGCCCACACCCATGACCAATCCCAGGAAGCGCGTCATACTCGGCCAAAAAACCAATATTGGGTCCCTTCCCATGAGACATGGTCGCCACAAATGCTGTGTTTAATGACCCCGTCCCATGACGAACCAAAAAACCATGTCTTTCTAAAAATTGGGTGAGTTTTGCTTTTGACTGATGCTCATTAAACGCAAGCTCTGGATTTTCTCCAATGAACTTTGCAAGTCCAATCATTTCTTTGGAAAGTTTGTCTATATAATCCGCTCTAAAAATCATGCCAAAATATTAGCATAAGGCATAGAAACAATGCTATACTTTGATCACCTCGTGAGAAGATATATTTTACGACGTCTTCTTCTGCTGGTCCCACTTCTTTTTGGAATCACAGTCATTGTTTTTTCTTTTATGCACCTTATTCCAGGAGATCCAATCGACATCATGCTGGGGGAAACCACCATGACGGCCAACAAAGATTTTTTACGAAAAAAACTGCATCAAGATGAGCCCTTGGTAAAGCAATACGTTCTATTTATAGAAGATTTATTGACCGGAAAGTTAGAATCCATTCGATCCAATGAAAATATTTGGAAGAAAATTTTTAATCGTTTTCCAGCAACAATCGAACTCGCCATTTGGGCCATGGTCTTTGCGATTGGCTGCGCACTGCCCCTGGGGCTCATTGCAGCCCTAAAGCACAAATCATGGGTCGATAGTTTTTCGATGTTAATCGCATTGCTTGGGATATCGATCCCCCATTTTTGGTTGGGCCCCATTTTGATTCTCTTATTTGCATATCAAATTCCCATTTTTCCAGTATCGGAAAGAGCTGGATTTTTAAGTGTCATTCTTCCAGCCATCACACTTGGAACGGCCATGATGGCCTTACTATCGCGGATGACCAGAACAACAACACTGGAAATCGTCCGAGAAGATTATATTCGAACAGCCCGAGCCAAAGGATTATCTGAAGTTATTGTGATTTCAAAACATGTGTTAAGAAATATTTTAATCCCCATTGTGACGATCATTGGCATTCAAACGGGTGCTCTTCTTTCTGGTGCGGTCATCACAGAAACTATTTTTGATTGGCCGGGCCTCGGAAGTTTACTGGTTGAAGCCATTCAGTCGAGAGATTTCCCGCTCGTTCAAGGATGTGTGATTTTGATCGCCAGTCTTTATATCGTCATTAATCTTGCGACCGATGTTTGCTATGGCTGGATAGATCCAAGGATCCGGTATCAATGAAGTTCTTTGGGAAATCCTTTGGGTTATCCACATATATTGGGGGATTTTTGATTTTGCTTTTGATTCTCGTGGCATTGATTCCATCATCTGTTCTACCACACAATCCAAAATCCACTCATATTTCTGAACGCTTTTCTCCTCCATCAGGAAACCATTGGTTGGGACAAGACAAACTGGGTGGCGATATTTTAAGTAAAATTTTATACGGAGCCAAAATCTCTTTGTCTGTTTCAGTCACAGCAACCCTCATTTCCCTTCTCATTGGATTATTACTCGGATCTACGAGTGGCTATTTGGGCGGATGGATCGATGAGCTCCTCATGCGACTTGTGGATATCATATTGGCATTTCCTGGACTCTTACTGGTTTTTGCCTTGGCTGCAGTTTTAAATCCAGGCATTTCAAACGTAATTCTTATTTTTTCCTTGGTGGGCTGGACTGGATTTGCCAGAGTGGCCAGAAGCCAAGTCTTGGCAGAAAAAGAAAAGGAATACATTTTGGCCATCCGATCCTTGGGGGCC
>CAZDSE010000220.1:3676-3982 GCA_964507905.1 uncultured bacterium
CAATCATTTCCGAATTTTAATTTTTCACTTGTGGCCCAATATTCTCTCCCCTCTGATCGTCCAAGCATCATTTGTGATGGGAGGAATTATTATTGGAGAATCGAGTTTAAGTTTCTAGGGCATCGGCGTTCCTCCTGACATTCCAAGCTGGGGCAACATGCTCTATTTGGCAAAGCAATCTTCGTTTCAACCTGCATTTACAGCCATTTTTCCGGGGGTGGCCATTATGATGGCCGTACTTGGATTTAATTTTATTGGAGATGGCTTAAGAGATTATTGGGATCCAAAATTAAAACATTAGATTTG
>CAZDSE010000221.1:0-3961 GCA_964507905.1 uncultured bacterium
CGAATATTGAAGAAGAATTTGGTGATTTAAAAGAAAGAGTGCAAATTCCAACGAATGATTGGATTACTGGGGATAAACGCGAAACTCTAAAATTTTCTCCGGGATATATCAGTCTAAACTCATATGTGTATAAGGCTTTTTTTAGCGATCCCATCGAACATGAGGGACGTCGTTATGAGGCCAGATGGTCGAGATCAAATCCCCGTTTCCTGGAGCTTAAACCTCTGCCCACCAATCCTAAGGAGCCACGCATTTCGCGTAGCTATTTTTACAAAATTCCAGCGAACTCACAGCATCCTCTTTGGAACCAAAGCATTTCTTTTTGGAGAAAGCACTTCGCAGAATAATGGTCGAAGTGGAGACAAAAAGACTTTTTATTGCTATTCCATTGCCTGAGTTTGTTTTAGATGTTTTGGAACGAACGTGTAGAGAAAATCGGATCCGAAATATTCGCTGGATTCCCAAAGACAACTGGCACATGACAATTTATTTTTTGGGAAATGTGGTTCAAGATAAGATTGAAATTTTATCGAAAGATATAGACGGGATGCTGAAGGAGATGTCTCAGTTTTCTCTGACTTTTGATCAAATTATCTTTGCTCCACCCAACCGCCCACCTCGAATGATCTGGGCAACGTTTTTGAAAAATGATGCGTATCAAAAATTGGTTGAGTCGGTATCGCGAGCTGTAAAAAACTATGCAGAAGAAAAAGAAACTCGCAAAGAACCCATTCCCCATGTGACCTTGGCGAGGTTTAAAGATCCAAATGTCGCTCGTGGCATCAACTTCAACCAGTCTGATCTAAAAGGTAAGCAAATCGAAGTTTCGAAAATTCAACTGATAGAGTCTACGCTTACTTCCCAAGGCTCTGCCTATGCCGTGCTAAAATCATTCAAATTGTTTTAGTAGACAAGACTAAAAATATGACTATAATTATAGTCATGAAATCATCTTATTCAGATATAGAGAATTTTAGGTTCGAGGCGTTGGCATTGGTGAAGGCCAAACTGTCGGAATTGTCAAATTGGGTAAGTCAGAATGATCATTTTTTGGTCATTACCAAAAATGGAAAGCCTGAAACGGCGCTCATTAAATTTGAACTTCTCAAAGAACTCTTAAGGCAGTTTCCGTCACCGAGGCCCTACTTTAATCCATCCCGACTAAAGAGGAAGAAGCGAAATCCAATTAAGGAAAAATGGTTAAAAAAATGGAATCAGCTGGGCCCATATGAACAGAATTAGTGTATTAAAGAAAGAATTAGAAACTGCCGCGTCTATTAGAGACAGGAAAAGAAGAGCTCTGTCGATAAGTTCGGTTTTGGAGAAGGCTCTTTCAAAGTATGATTTACATCCCATCCTGGTCGGTGGGGCAGCTGTTGAGATATATACCAATGGTCTTTATACTTCTGGGGATCTTGATTATGTGTTGCCTCATTCATCTGAATTAAAGCAGGTGATGTGCGAGCTCGGATTTGAGAAGGAGGGAAGGCTATTTATTCACCCTAAATTGCAATTGATTGTCGAGTTTCCTTCAAGCTCATTGGGAAAGGACGAATCGTACGAAAAAATAGATTTTGAAGGTATCTCTGTTCGAATTATATCCAAAGAGGATTTACTCATTGATCGTTTAAATTCATTTAAATGGGGTGGGTCGTCAGCAGATGCTCAGAACGTACTCTTTATGTTGGCAGGCGGCTTGAAGGTTACGCAATATGTTAGGAAAAGGGCGAGTGCGGAAGACGTTCTCGATGCTCTAAATGGACTCGTTCGAATAAAAATGACAATCGAAAGAGATAAGCTAAATCAAAATGAATCGGAACTGCTTTTAAAGTCGTTGATACTGAAATTTAAACGGAAGTAGGAGGAGACATTTGAGATGAGTTTTGAGATTCTTCCGCATACGGCAGATGTCAGACTTAAGATCATTGCGCCGTCAATTGAGGCACTTTTTTGTGATGCATTGCGAGGAATGAACGAAGTTATAAAACCAGGATTTTGTGAAAGAAAGATAATGGCGGAGATTAAAGAAAGAATTGTGATCGAGGCACAGGATGTGTCAGCGTTATTGGTGGATTTTTTGTCTGAGATTTTAACGCAGACGCATATCCAGCATGCGGTGTTTTGTAAGGCAGAGTTTTTAAAGTTGGATGAGGTTTCTTTAGAAGCCAATATCTATGGGATTCAATCGAGTCAGATTGAAAAAGATATTAAGGCGGTATCTTACCATGAATGTGAAATTAAGAAGAATGACGATGGGTTATATGAGACGGTGATTGTCTTTGATGTATAATCAGAATAGGAGATCTCTCGAAACTGCGTTTCGAGAGATGACATATGAATAAAAAAGATTTTATAAAAATATCAGATGTGATTTGGGAGATTCCAAAATCATTTCGCAGTGACATGCGGGTGCCAGCACGAGTGTATGCAACAGAAGAGACGTTGGAAGACATGCTGCGAGATCGGTCATTGGAGCAGGCAGTGAATGTGACAACCCTTCCCGGAATTCTAGAAAAAGCGATGATTATGCCCGATGCCCATGAGGGATATGGTTTTCCGATTGGCGGAGTATCAGCCATGTCTTTTCCTGACGGCGTCATTTCACCGGGGGGAATCGGTTATGACATCAACTGCGGTATACGTCTTTTAAAATCTGATAAAACGGCAGAAGACATCAAAGATCATTTTGAAAATCTCGCTCAAGAAATCTATCGTCAGGTTCCGTCAGGCGTGGGACAGGGCGGGAGGCTTAAATTAAATTCTAAAGAGATGGATAAAGTTTTGAAACAAGGAGCAGGGTGGGTCATAGCCTCCGGCTATGGAGAAAAAGAAGATGCGCAATATTTGGAGTCCTATGGGTGTCTTCCGCAGGCGAATCCGGACAAAGTGTCGGATGTGGCCAAAAAAAGAGGACATGATCAATTGGGGACCATGGGTGCAGGGAATCACTTTGTGGAAGTGGATGTCGTCGATCAAATATTTGATGAACACGCGGCCAATGCGTTTGGATTATATCCCAATCAAATTGTGATTTTGATTCACACAGGTTCGAGAGGATTGGGTCATCAAGTGGCCACCGACACCATTCGAAAAATGGTTCAAGTGATGCCGAAATATGGGATTGCCATTCCCGATCGCGAATTGGCGTGTGCACCATTTTCATCGGAAGAAGGACATGACTATTTTCAAGCGATGGCAGCGGCGGCCAATTTTGCATGGGCGAATCGACAAATGATTACCCACGAAGTACGAGAAGCATGGCAAAATGTTTTGAAAGGCAACGCAGGAAAATTATCCATTCTGTATGATGTGGCCCACAATATTGCTAAGTTAGAAGAACACATGATCGGTGGAAAATTACAAAAAGTGATTGTTCATCGAAAAGGAGCCACACGCGCTTTTGGCCCGGGGAATCCTGAATTGTGTGATGAATATCTCTCTGTCGGACAACCCGTTATTATTCCGGGAAGTATGGGGACCGCATCTTATGTGCTGGTAGGGACGGCACAGTCCGAAGAGTCATTTGGATCGAGTTGTCACGGAGCGGGGCGACGCATGTCTCGGACCCAAGCCAAAAAACAAGTGAATGGATCAGAGCTTCGAACAAAACTCGAAAGGGAAGGCATTCATATTCAAGCCGGATCGATGGCGGGCCTGGCCGAAGAAGCACCCTTGGCATATAAAGATGTGGACAGCGTTGTTGATATCGTACATGGGGCGGGCTTGGCCAAGAAAGTAGCCCGATTGAGACCGGTTGTTGTGATTAAGGGATAGGACGTATACGGACATCACTGACTCGCATTTCATTTTGTTGGGAATATCTCAAAATCTCTTAACAGTCTCGAAACCTCTTCTATCGGAAGTCCCATCACATTCGCAAATGATCCGTCGATATGTTCAATGAGGGAGTCACCGCTTTCTTGAACCGCATAGGCGCCGGCTTTATCCAATGTGTGTTCAT
>CAZDSE010000222.1:0-3956 GCA_964507905.1 uncultured bacterium
GCGAAGACGCATACCGAGCGGGGATCACAACCGTCACTTTCATGCGGGTTTCCCCGATTGATTTCCTTTAATGATATCCTCAATCAATTTTTTTCTTTTTCCAGCCCCCTCTAACACCATGTCGATCACCTCTCGTACCGCACCACACCCCCCACCCCGTTTGGCCACATAATCCACTCGTTTTTTAACATCACTCACCGCATCTTGAGGCGCCGCAGAAAATCCAACTCTCATCAACACGGGAAGATCTAAAATATCATCTCCAATATAGCAAACCTCTTCATCTGAAAGATGATACTTCTTTAAAATATCCAGATAAGACTCCATCTTAAATAATTTATTCTGATACAAATCTTCAATCCCAAGTATCTTGGCTCTGCGTTCAATGATGGCGGTATTTCGTCCCGTGATCATCGCAAATTTATACCCCAATTTTTTAGCCAAAATGATTCCGGCACCATCTTGAACATTAAATTTCATATACTCAAATCCATCATGCCCAATCATAAGCCCCGCATCGGTCAATACTCCGTCCACATCCATAATAATCATTTTTATTTTTTTAAGTTTTGATTTCATTCAAATAAATCTCTCGTATCTTGTTTAACAATCCCAAAATAGGTTCCGTTTTATAATCCGGATATGTCCAATAATTGGGGATCCATTCTCCCTTGGCATACGTCAGTGTCAAATCCCCAAATATCCCTTTTCCCAAATAAATTCGACGCGCAAAATTCTTACCCGTCGCCAAAATAAATTGGGCACCAGTCAAATATCCGGGATCAATGTTGAGTGTACGCCGCCCGTCTTCTTTTGCAAGAGTATTTTCAATTTTATTGGTAAAAAGCTTTGCGTCTATCAACATTTCTCGAGGGATTAAATTCGAAAAGCCAAAAAAGCATCTCCACAAAGGCTGTCCCATCTCTGGATAATAATAGTCCGTACTGTGAAAAGAAATTTTGCATTCTAAAATGTCTATGGCTCCAAACTTTTCTTTGAGAAAAGACATTCCCCGTTCCAACATGGACTCATCCTGATACAGAATACTCATCACTAATTTTACGGGAGCTGGCTCTTGCGGAAGACTCATATTGAAAATGAGTATGGCAAAGACAAGCGTAAGTCAAGACTGTCCCTTTTTATTGACAATGGAAACCAGTTTCTCTATGACGTAGATGGGGCATCCAATGATGGCAAAAATTGAAAAGATTTTAGAAGAACATAAAAGACAACTCTTAAAGGCTTTTTTTCGTCTTAAAAGTAGTTACAATAAAATTCAAAAACTTCCAACAGATCCCGAAAAGCTGAATGACGAACAGCTGGAAATATGGGAAAGCTTTAGCAGTCGTTTTGGACGAGCGAGTGAAATGTTTGTTTCCAAATACTTACGAACGGTCATCTTAAAAGATGATCCTTCTTTTGAAGGAACATTGAGAGATCTTTTAAATCGAGCAGAAAAGCTTAACCTCATTGAGGATGCCGATCAATGGCTGGATATCAGAGCCATTCGAAATGTGGTAGCTCACGACTATAGCGAGACAGATCTGGAACCCCATTTCTTAAAACTTAAAGAGTTAACACCGATTATCTTAAGCGTAGAAAAAAATCTTCTGAAATGAGACTTAAATCACAAGAAATTGAAGCCATTATAAAAGTTTTTCAAGAAATTTTCGATAAAGAAAAAATAAATAATTCATCGGCCATATTATACCTCTATGGAAGCAGAACTGAAGATAAGAAAAAAGGAGGAGACATTGATCTTCTCTTACAAGTTCCTGAATCTTCTTTATCCAATACCAAAGCATTTCATGTTCGTATGCTCGTGAAACTGCAAGAATACTTGGGTGAACAAAAAATCGACTTAAAAATAACCGGCCCTATTCCTAAAGATGAATTCACCAAATTTATTCTTGAAAAAGCCATCCCCTTGAAGAAGTGGCCATAGAATCTGATTGGGTCAATGACGTTCCAAAAATTTGGATCGGTTTTTTCGCACAGGTATTGTAAAAAGATGGAAATGGACCTATAGCTGTCCCTCACTGGAGGTTCCATGAAATATATTTATTTTTGTTTTATTTTTGCTCTCACTTCATTCTCTGCCGCCTTGATTTCTGCTGAAACCATTCAAGATTCGAAACTGGCTTATGCCTCGACTCTTGAAACCGAAGGTCAAAGATTGCAAAAGATTCAAGATAGGTTGGGCATTGAATTTGCTCATATTGAGTTTGATCAGAATTTTAATCAGATTACGTCTTCTATGAAAGAGGCCTTTTATCAACAAGTCCGATTTACTCCCATAGAACAAATCACAAAAATGTTAGGCGACATGAAAAACCAAACAACTCTTGATGAAAAAACCCATTCCATCTTAGAAAATCGCTCACTATCTCCTCAAGAAAAACTCTACGAATTATCATTGGGAAAATTTGTCGAAACATCAAAAGCAAATTCCCAAGTCATCCAAAGCAGAGCCGAAGAGGTGGGCTATGAAAAAACATTTCAAGAGTTGGCTTCTGTATTCAGAAGCAGAATGTCAGATAGTCTTTTTCCATTGTACGGTAGTGGTAATATGTATTATTTGATTTATTTTGTCTTGGTAACTTATAGCCTCGTAGAACCTTATATAACTTCCAACGGAAATTACACCTATGACATCAATTTTAACACAGCTGGAATCGGGCTGGGATTTTCTATAAATGCCCTTTATTTCAATTATGATGGCAATGGCCCAATTGAAGGGACTTATTGGGGATTTCAAATTGTGACCAGTGCACTTCTTTCTCTCAGTTTTGGTTTTTATCTCAATGAAAATGGAAGAATCATCACCCTCGGCGCAGGAGGGGGTTTGGGGGCAGGCATCAGCTTCACCAAACTCACCATTTCTAACCGTTCTCCGCATCTGTCTCCACAACCAGACTTAAATGATGAAAAATACAAGGTCAGACCCGTCCCGATAGAGCGGGATTAAAAAATTATCCCAAATTAAATAGCTTTTTTAAGTTTTGTTTCGATAAATTTATTGAGACTCATCTTTTCAATTTTTGCTCTTGTCATAAGATCACGATGCAGTGAGGGTTCAAGACGAAGAGGTATTTTTCCTGAAAATTTTTTTTCGGATAGAGGTTCCGGAATGGGAAGCCCTCGATCTTCTAAACTTTCAAGATAACCTTCAATAGCCTCCTTAGCATTTCGAAGCGCTGCTTCGACTGTTTCCCCATGGGTCATACACCCTGAAAGCTCAGGAACATTTACGACGTAAGCTTTATCTTCCGCACTCCATGTAATTTCTATCTGATATTTAAGATCATATTTTGTTTTTTTAGACATTATTCTGATCCTCCTAACAGGCTTTGAGCCTGCTTTATTTGATAGTGTTTCAAATCTTTCGAATGTGTTGCCAAAATAAATGTTGTAGCTCCTTTAACCCAAACCTCATGACTTCCTTTTATTCGGATAAGAGTCCATCCAACTTGTTTAAGCAATGTCCTTAGCTCTCTTGCGTCAATGGAACCATTATCTAATTTTTCCTTTAGTTTCTCAGTTGAACTCACAATTATCTCTTGCTTCTATAGAATATGATATCATAAATGATATCATTGTCAACCGGTGTCAGTAACTCAGCCCTTCCGCATACCCAAGGGTCTTTGGAAGATTTCGGGAAGAGACGCGGGATTTTTCGATTTGAATGTATTTTTTAAGTTCGTCTGGAGTGACTGCCGCAGTGCCCAATTTTCCGACCACAACGCCCGCTGCGAAATTGGCCATCACGACGGCTTCATGAAGGGTTGCGCCAGCACATAGTGCGAGGGTTAAGACACTGACCACGGTATCTCCGGCCCCACTGACATCAAATACTTCTTTTGCAAATGTTGGGATTTTTAAAAATTCTCCACTTTGCTTAAATAAGGCCATGCCATCGGAACCTAAGGTGATCACCAAATTTTCACACTGAAGTC
>CAZDSE010000223.1:0-3949 GCA_964507905.1 uncultured bacterium
TCTGTCCCTATCATCCCTGCGTCAGCATTAAAAGTGCCTCCTGATTTGGCCCATTCTTCTGCTCCTTTTTTCGCTGCTTCTCCAAATTCACCTTTTAATGCACGATCATGCATTTCTTGTGGAGTTCGATTTTCAGTACTGGCTTCAGTACCGGCATGACCGGGAAAATGCGTGTAGGCATCCATTAAATCTCGTTTTCGTACCTCGGATTGGTCCCTTCCTGACAATGTTCCCAATGACTCATTTGTTTTTGCATTCCCAACCTGACTCAGTCGTTCTGAGTAGTCCATGCCTTTAGATTCGGGTGTTTTGGTTACTTGAGCAGAGGCGGATAAAATCCAGCTCGTGCTCACCCCTAAAATCATTCCAACGATTAACTTCGTATTCATAAAACCCCCTTTAGAAACTATTTGATTAAATCATACCACCAATGAGTGGAACTAAAAGGCCACCTTTTTTTTTGAAGACCCTAACTATTGGATATCTTTTGGACAATTGGAGCTCAAACGAAACAATTTTCGGCACTATTCAAACGGGATCGAAAAAGTCATTTTATGAGAGTTTGATTAATTTTTCATCATGGTGACTGGCACCTTTTGGTTATCTCGATTACACCTATAGAACAGACAAATAAAACAATTCCCCACCCTCTACCAAATAGAACACGCGAATTTTTTCGAACTCCTTAAACCACATCACTTTTTTTATTTTTCCGTTGGCTGTGGCCAAGATCAGTGGATCTAAAAATTTCTTTCGTGTTTCATCTATGAATCGAAGTTGAAGCACATTGTTTTCAACGGTCATGAGCGCACTGCCTTGACATGGAAAGGGAATAAGATCCATAAATGTTGGAGCCACTTCCAAATTCAATGCATCTAACCAACCAAATCCACCGTCCATAGAAAATCGGGCATTTATTTTTTGATCACTGGATTTCCAAACCGCCATCATGGTTCCGTCTTCCGTATCGGTCGTAAGTTTTGGAGGCAGGTCTGCAATCGCCCCTTGTCCCACTTCTCTAAATGATGGTAACCATCCGCCGCCCAATCGCTGACTGAATAGAAGCCTTCCGTTTTGAATAAATAACACTTTTGGATTCGATCCTCGGGAATCAATCGCAAATGCCTTGGGGCCATCCAAGTCCATTCCTTGTGGGGCTTCAACGACGCTCGTCACACTGGCACCTGCACTTTCAATTCGAACAAATTTCAACCGATTGACGGATTTGGTTTCATCTTCAACTTTTGGATTGGGATGGATAAGCGAAGTCCCATAGGCAATGGTAAAACCTCCCGATGGATCCTGAACCATGCGCACCACATCATCAAAATCCGTCTCTGTTGAGAGTGTAATTTTCATCTCTACTTCTTTACCACCATCATTTGAATCCAAAATAAATCCCTGTTGTGTCGATGCGGCTTCACCGACTTTGGTTTGCAACAGTTGCTGGGTCACCGCAAAGAAACTATAGGTCGATGGATTTCCATCTTTATCCTTATTCTGAATGACGGAAAATAAAAGTGGCATGGTATTTCTAAATTGACCCCCAAAAATTTTAAGGAGCGAAAATTCCATTTCAAAATTAAATGGAACGGGCCACCTGACCCCATTGCGTTGAATGGCCGTATAAGACAACTGTGCTTTATCATCTTTCTTTTTTTGATAAGCCACAAAAAAACCGGATTGAAGCGGATCGGACCACAAAAAGGGAATCGTCACATTTGTCAACCCGGTCAAATTGTCCTCAAGTTGAATCCCATCGGAAGACGTCATGAGCGACTGCCCAGTTTGATCAAACATATGAAAGTGATCATTGACGACCAGCCCATATACTTTTCCATCTTGTGCTGTCACTTCGGATACCCAAAATTCTCGGACATTATTTCGGATGACTTGCGCTTGGGAAGACATCGGAACCACTTTGATCCGCGTTTTGGTCTGCATCGCTCCACTCGATAAAGAATATGCCGACAAATGAATGTCACCTTCCCCAATTTTTTTGGCCATCACGCATCCTTTGGAATTGATATCCAAAAAATCAGACTCATCCTGATCAATAGAAAATTTAACTTTCCCCAAGAAATCCGCCTGATCCGCACGCATTTGGAGTTCTGCACCCTCTTCCTTTGAGGAATAGACAACCGGATACACCTTGTAGGACATGCCGGGAAGAAGCGTAATTTCCTCTGGTGATTCTTGATCGGCATTCGTAATGGCCAGACGTGAGGGCACGTCTCCACCCATTTTCATGCACGACATCATCGATAACCCTATGAATAAAATAAGAATAGTGATTCTCATGAAAATCTCATCAGCAAACGTTCAGTTAACACTCTAATTATATAAAACCATTCAGGAATTGTCAAAAATGCTTTACAAAGATCATGAAACTTGCCAATTTATATTTCAATGAGAAAATCCACGAGAAAAATTTTGATTTTAATCCTATTGACCACAACCTCTTTTTTTCTATCATGCCAAAAAGAAAAAATTATTGAAGATCCATGGGGCATGATCAAAACGCGCCTCAAAAATGGCGTAACCGTCATTATTAGCGAAAATCACAAGTCCCCTTTGGTGAGCCTTACAACGAGAGTCAAAGTAGGCACTCGAAATGAAAGAGAAGATCAAGTGGGCATTGCCCATCTGATTGAGCTCATGCATTTAAAAGGCACCACCAAGCGCCCTCTACCCACAGATATTCCGGAACAAGCCAAATTGCTCGGCGCCAAAATCCATTCACAATCCTCGGAGGACGATACTGTATATAGCATGACCCTCCCCAGCTCTTATTTTGAACAAGGATTGGAACTTCATTCGGATGGCATTCTCAATATGAAATTGGATCCGACAGAACTCTCCAAAGAAACCGAAGTGATCATTCAAGAAATTAAACAAAGACAAGACAATCCCCATCTATTTGCACGGGATCAATTAAAAAAATTAGTTTTCCAAAAAAATAAACTTAAATTTTCCTCCTTAGGCCTAGAAGACACATTGCGTAAACTCACCCGAACAGATGTGCTTCAATTTTATAGGGACACCTATAGACCCAATCAGATGATTGTCACGATTGTGGGGGATATTCATTCGAAAGAAGCATTAAAATCGATTCGTCGTTTGTATGAGCCACTGGAAGAAAAGGAAGTTCCTGGTTCTCTTACTGAGCAAGAATTACCCCAAACTGAATTGCAATTCAAACGATCCATCGGAGATATTCAAGACTCTCTCCTTTTCATCGGATTTCGTGCCCCCGCTTTTTCTCATCCCGATACGGATGCATTGCGCCTCCTTTCACTTTTATTAAGAAATATTCATGGCACGATCAAAAAATTAACGAATCATATGGAAGTTCGGCTGTCCTCTTTCGAGGATGCAGGAATTTTTAATATCCAATTCTCTTTGGACGCAAAGAACATACCTGAAGTGGAGTCCATTATTTTCTCTGAGATCGAAAGATTAAAACGGGGCATTTTTACTGAAAGTGATCTCGCTCGCATCAAATCCCAACTGGAACTTAAATATTTTATGCGCCAAGAACGAACTACAAATTTGGCCCATGACCTATCCCATTTCGAGAGATATGGAGACTACAGTCTCATTCGAAGAAATGTCGAAAATATGATGGCCGTAACGGGTGCAGACATTCAACGTGTGGCTGCATTCTATTTAAATATTCATCAAAGCTCAATTTTTGAATATATTGGCCGCGACACACCCATTGAATCCTATTCATCGCAATATCTGGAAGCACGTTTAAAGAGGGAAAGTCTATTGCCCTCTGGTTCATCAACCAGCACACAGCCCGAAGCTTCGCCTGGGGTTCCCTCTGAAGCTCTGTTTACTCATGTAAAACCCAGCCTAAAAAAAGTTCCATCACAACTCAAACGTTACCAGCTCAGCAACAACGCCATCTTGCTCTTAAGAGAAGATCATGAATGGCCATTGG
>CAZDSE010000224.1:0-3941 GCA_964507905.1 uncultured bacterium
GCACGTATTTCTTTTCCAAATGGATGGGATTTTTTGCAGCGTTATTTCTTCTTATATCTCCCAGATTTATGATCCATTCCAGTCTTTGTCTCTTGGATATTCCTCTAATCTTTTTCACCACTGGCGCCATATTTTCTGGAATCTGGGCCGCACTAAGACACCGTAAATTATTCTATCTTTCTGGCACTTGTATTGGACTGGCACTTCTCACCAAAGGACCTTTTGGATTATTGCCGTTTTTAGTCATCGGCTTCTATGTTCTCCTTTATAATCGCCAAAGTCTTAAGTCTTCACATTTCTGGACTGGAATGCTCCTCATGCCTTTTCTTCTCATCTTCAGCTATACCATGATCGTGTCGTCAACCGACCCCAATGCCTCTTTTTTTTCTTTCTGGAGAACAAAAGGCGTTGGACCCTATAATGATGGTCCTTTATTTTATTTAAATGTTCTTTTGAAACGTTATATGTACTTACTGCCAATGGCTGCAATCCCGTTCTATTTTTATAAAAAACAGTCTGCCAGTCAAAAATCAATTCTGATCACTTCTGTGGCGTGGTGTGTTGCCGTCTTAATTCCTATATCTATCGCCGAATCAAAAAAACAGGGGTATTATCTTCTGCCCTTAAATCCAGCATTGGCATTGATGTGTGGGATTGCGTGTGAATATCTTTTCAGAGAATCGATAAAGAAAATATTCGCTTATGGAAGTTTGGCCATCACCATTGGCCTCACACTCATTTTTTCATGTACGCCATTTACTTTATTCAAAAGCAAAGTCCTCCGAGACCAATCCCATTTTAGGCAATATGCCGATCTTAAGCTGGCCATGCAAAAAATCATCTCTCAATCCCCCCCACTCTATTACGAGCATGGAATGAACTATGTGTTGAATTTTCATTTTAGCAAAGAATACATGGATGGAAAATTTAAGGAAATTACAGACGGTTTATTAAGTGAAATGAAACAATCTTCTGACACAAAATTTTTAATCGTTAACAAACAAACTTTTCACGGAGATCTGAATCTATTATTTACCGTTCATGAAATGCAAGACCTCATGATCGTATCCAATAAAGCGCATGAAAAAGATATTGGAGTAGGATTTTGAACAAAAATAAATTTTATCTTTCCATCATTCTTCTTTTTTTATCCATCGTTACAATCTTGCCTTACACATCCAAAGAAGCCACAGTTCGTATCGAAGGATACACCTACAGCAGTCAAGCGGCTATGCTTTCGACTCAGAACATCTTATTGCCCCAAGATAGAGACGTTCAACGTGAGTTTCATTTTTTTGAACACCCATTGCTATTTAAATGGATGCAGGCATTGGTATTTAAGGCATTTGGAATTTCAGAATTTACATCCAAGATGTTGGTCGCCACTTTAAGTATTTCTCTCATTCTTATCCTGTTTTGGTTTGGATCTATTTATTTTTCTACCTGGGTGGGATTTATTTCGGGAATATTTCTACTCATTTCTCCCCGATACATGGTTCACTCAAGTCTTTGTTTGCTAGATATTCCGCTAATCTTTTTTATAACCACTGCAATCCTTTTGGCCATCCATGCGTCTTTTTCAGAAAAAAAATATTTCTATACGATTTCTGGACTTATGATTGGCTGCGCCATCTTAACGAAAGGGGCCTTTGGTCTGCTTCCCATCCCAGTAATCTTATTTCATTTGATCATATCCAGAAAATGGAAAGATTTTATCAATCCATTTTTTCTGATTGGCGCATGTGCTCCTTATGGATTCGTTCTGCTCTATAATTTCTTGCTTTCATTCAACCATCCAGATTTGTCTTTACAGTCATTTTGGAGAACACAAGGATATGCGCCAGTTCAAGAACCATTTTTTTATTTATTAACATTATTTAAAAAATATTTTTACCTCTTGATCCCAGCTATCGCTGTCGCATTTTCAGTCATCCTGAGCTCCAAATCCAGCAGACGCGAAGGATCCCAGTCTCTAAATCCACAGAATAAAAACATTTTTTATACCCTTCTATTTTGGACATTCTGTGTCATGGTCGCCCTCACTTATGTTAAATCCAAAAAACAAGGCTACTATATGCTCCCCCTGAACCCAGCTCTGGCTCTCTTGGCAGCAGTGGGATTGGTAAACATTCTAAAGGAAAAATATCTAAACTGGATAGCATATGGAACACTCTCGGCTGCCCTGCTGATGAGCTTTATATTTAGCACAACACCACTGACGCTTCATAAATCCAAACTTCTTCGTGAAGTCGATTTTTGGAAGCAATATGGAGTTTTGGATTGGAAGCTCAAAAATATTTTATCACAACATCACGTGATTTATTATTCTCACGGATTTCACTATGTTTTAAATTTTAGATATCCGAAAGAATTTGGCCAAAAATTATTTTTACCTATCAAACACTTGTCCCAGCCCAATGAACCTTTTTACCTATTGATCGATAAAAATCAAAAAATTGACTTACCAAATCTTCGTGTCATTGATGAAACACAAAATTTGCTTCTTTTGTCTAAATGACTTCTGATATGCTGAATTTACTGTGACA
Organism: uncultured bacterium; assembly: GCA_964507905.1. Classification (GTDB taxonomy): domain Bacteria; phylum Bdellovibrionota; class JACOXK01; order 2-02-FULL-40-11; family 2-02-FULL-40-11; genus CAZDSE01. Next base: position 2,547 of record CAZDSE010000224.1, read on the forward strand.
AAGGCACTCTTTGTATATGGAGTTTGTTTGGCTCTAGCTGGCGTAGCCACGGAAATATTTTATCTAAGCATTCAGTGGCTGAAATAACTCTTATGACAGTTCAATATAATAATCTTCTCATCCTTGTGGCAATGGAGAGAGAATTCAATGAAGTTTTGAAATGCTTCTCAGCAACAACTCAAGATCTCATTATCAGTAAAAGACTGGGTATATATGCGAAAGAATATAATCTAAAAAAATATAAATTCATTGTCGCTCAATCCGGAGTTGGTACTGTAAATGCAGCTTTAACTACGGCATTCATAGTAGAACAATATCCAATTGATGCAATACTACTTCTGGGTGTTGCCGGAGCCCTCCAAGATTTTTTGCAAATTGGAGACATTGTATTAGCAAGTAAAATACTTCAGCATGACAGTATATGGTCGGGCAAAGAACAGAGAATTCTTATGGCTCCAGGAGAGCTCTTTGTTTCACTTAATCAAAAAGATAGAGAAAAGCCTGAATTCATGATCGATACAAGATTTTTTACTTCGTTAAAATCATTATTAGAGTCAGAGCTTCAGTCCAAACTTAATACAGGCTCTATTCTTTCTGGCAACGAGTTCGTGGGAGATTCTCAAAGAAAAGCGGATCTTGCCAAGATAGATCCAAATGCACTTGCTGTTGAGATGGAAGCAGCTGGGGTTGCTCAAGTTGCAAAAAAACTGAGGATTCCTTTTGCTGTTATAAAAACGATTGCTGATCGCTTAAATCCTGCTGGATCCATTAATAGTGAGTATAATAATTTTACTCGTTTAGCAGCGAAAAATGCTGCTAGAGTAGTCGATCTGCTTATTCGTCGAAATTAAACTATCTAGTGGAGTAGACTTGTTCTTGACCCATTCAATTGTTCTCATATAACGTAGCTTCATGTGTGCTGATGAATTTAAACATCCGGAAATGGTGTATCTAGACACGAGCATCCCAAGTTTTTATTTTGATGATAGACCTGATTCTAATCTTTATCGCAATCTAACAAGAGAATGGTGGGTAAAAAGAAGTAAGGATTTTTATATCTGCACCTCCGTTGTTACCCTAAACGAACTAAAGGCTCAAAATTTTCCAAATCAAGATGAATCTATAAAATTTTTAGATAAAATTGCCTTTTTACCGATTGAAGATCCTGTTATGGAGCTTGCTCGGTATTATATAAAACATCTTTTAGCTCCTAAGGAGGATATTGAAAGATTTAAAGGGGATGCCATTCATATGGCAGTTTGCGCTTTCTATAAAGTTGAATATCTGTTAACATGGAATCAAAGACATTTGGCAAACATCAATAAATTAAGGCAGCTTAAAATTATAAATACCAGAATGGATTTAGAGACCCCGGCAATTATTACTCCTGAGCAA
>CAZDSE010000225.1:0-3934 GCA_964507905.1 uncultured bacterium
GGAAAAGATTTTTTATTTTCAGTGCTTGGGGAAATTGAGCAAAACCATTTCTTTGAATTTGATGCACGAACCATGGTGTATGCCGCACATTATTTTTATGATTAGAAATTTACTTATTATAACTCTATGCCTCCTGTTAAATCCGGCGTGGGGAGACGCACCAAAACTCGATCCACATCTCATATTCCCCATGCGTCATCTGTTTTCGCACCCAAGGCATTTAAAAATATTAAAAGAACTCAATGTCTCATGCACCGACTGTCATAATTTTCAAATTAAAAGTGAAAAATCGGGGCCCTTGGGTCGCCCCGTCTCAGAACGATACTTGCGTCCGTCGTATGCGATTTGCCATCAATGTCACATTGAAAAAGTCAATTTTGCCAGGCCAAATCAATGTCAGACCTGTCATCAAGATTCTGAAATTTTAAAACCCAAGAGTCACTTTATTAATTGGCGAGAGCGACATGGAAAATTTGCCCAAGTCAGTCAGACCCAATGTTTCCAGTGCCACTCGCATCAAACCTGCAATCAATGTCATTTGAAACTGGACACCATGAACCCCACCGTACATCGACCCAATTTTCGATTATTTCATTCGGTGGAAGCACGCATGAGTCCACAATCTTGTTTTGTCTGTCATCGTTCAGGATCATTTTGTAACGACTGCCACTACGGGAAAAGAAAATGGTAAAATTTATTTATCTTATCATTTTTTTTATCGCATTTGGTTGTGGTGTAGACCGCCAATACGAAGACTACGCCTTGCGTAGCGATGATGATCTGACCCTGACACAAAACAATCATCCGCATGGATTCGGACAAAACGAATGTTTTTATTGCCACGTCAAAGCCAATATTCATCAAGTAGATCGTATTAAATCTCCACTTTTTGGACTGGCCAAGGATTTGGTGGAAGCCAATGGAATTGATAGCTGCGCCACATGTCATGGCACGAATGGACGGTAAATGAAAGTAAAGAGTACTTTTTTTATTTTATTTTTGTTATATTTTATATTCATGGGAACGTTCGCAGCTTCCAAGAGTCGTCCCAAGATTTTAAAACGCATAGATCCGCACGGAACCAAAGAAATGGATCCCAAACTCATTACATTAAGAGGCCACAAAGAATGTTCTGTGTGCCATGTCGATCAGCCTGAAAAGTGGTCTTTAAAGGACGATATTCCCGGCCGATGCATCTTGTGCCATCTCTCCAGACCGCACAGTGGCATCCTTGAACATGAGAAAAAAATATTGCGACTTAAAGAATCATCCCCCGAAAAAATAACCTGTCTCAGTTGCCACTTTCCACATCGATATAGTGCAGCAAAGTCGATTGGGCCAACGAATGCAAAACGATTTCATGAATTGGCCAGAGAAAAAATTGTGATTCCAGAAGGTCTCATTGAAAAATCCAATCCAACCCCAATGCTGCGGCGAACCTGTGAGGAGTGCCATTCATGGTAATCAGCCTTTTGGCCATTGTTTTTTTAACATCTTCGGTATGGGCCTCACAACCCACCGAGTTTAAACACATGGCAGAAATTAAAAAATGTTCTTTGTGTCATCGAAATCTAAAAACACCCTTTGAACTGTGGCTTCTCGACGGAACTCCCGTCTCCAGAGAAGATGCCATTCAAATTTGCAGCCAATGTCATGGAGTCAAAAAGAGAGATTGGGATTTGGCCATCCATGGATTTCAAAACAAAGGTCCGTGCATGAAATGTCATGAACCTCACTCGCCGAGGTTTAAGCAAATGAAAGCAGTCCCTCCCCCGACGAGACCCAGGTATGGAATTGAGAAAGGAGATCATCCATGAATTTTTCTTGGAATCTTTCTTGGTCGTATCGCCTAAAAAAAATTAGGGAAATCTTTTATTCGAAGCCATTGGAAAGGCGATCGTTTCTAAAGGGCCTTTTTGCCATGGGGGGATTGGCCACAGCCACCACTGCCACAAAAACGCCTTTTTGGAAATCTGTGGATTGGGAAAAGTTTCTCCAAAAGCATTATCGTGAGATGACCCCTCAAGATAAAGAAAAAGTCTTTGCAAAAATTAAATCAACCACTCAAAAAAACTATGGGGTCGATGTCACGATATCCGATCCGCCTCCCATCCCGGGTGTCAAATATGCCTATTGTTTGAATCTGTCCGTCTGCAATGGAAACCGGCTCTGTGTCAAAGCCTGTGTCGAAGAAAACAATCACAGCCGAAATCCTCAAATTCAATATATCAAAGTATTGGAGATGGATAAGGGATCTTTTAATCTCGAAAAATCTGACCGCTATTACGAGGGAGAATCCGTTCCACAAGAGGACAAATTCTATCTTCCGGTCCAGTGCCAGCAGTGTGATAATCCCCCATGTGTTAAAGTCTGTCCCGTGAATGCCACGTGGAAAGAGCCAGACGGCATTGTGGTCATTGATTACGATTGGTGCATCGGCTGCAGATACTGTTCGGTGGCGTGCCCCTATGAAGCGAGACACTTTAATTTTGCCACGCCATCGATAACGAAAGAAGAAATTAATCCCAATCAAAGTTATTTGAGCAATCGGATTCGTCCCAAAGGAGTCATGGAAAAATGCACCTTTTGTCTCCATCGGGTGAGAGCGGGGAAAAATCCCGCATGCTTAGAAGCATGTCCCACGGGGGCCAGAAAGTTTGGGAATATTTTAGACCCCAATAGTGTGGTTTCAACCATTCTTCGTGAAAAAAAGGTGTTCGTGCTTAAAGAGGAACTGAATACGATTCCAAGTTTCTTCTATTATTTCGATGACTAAGCGTTCCAAGCTCAATGGCGATAGCCACTTTGGCCATGAGTGTAAATATCAGCAATCCGAATGACCAAATTCCCAGGCATACAAAAAATTCGATCATAGATGGGGTATATTCGACCACATCTCCGAGAGGAGTGGGGATAAACCCAGGAATCAAAAGACCCATTCCCTTTTCAATCCAAATTCCAATAATCACAAAAACACACACAACCCTCATATATTTCCATTGATCAAATTCGGCTTTCAATAACGACAGGAATAAAACGGCCAACGCCAAAACTTCCATGGCAATGGCAGACCAAATATATGGACGAAGCAACCCATGTCCATGAATTCCAAAGAAAAGATATTTGATGGAAATGGCATGGAGGCTCGCCGTATAAAATTCTTTATACACTTCGCAGCCCAATAAAAATAAATTGGCAATGAGTGCATAAATAAGCACTTTCTTTAAATAAGAAAACACATCGGATTGAACTTTAAAATTTGTAAATGCCGCCACCGTCTTAAAAATGATCAGAAGCAATGCCGGCCCACTGGCAAATGCACTCACCAAGAACCGAGGCGCTAAAATGGCGGAATTCCAATAGGGGCGCCCTCCCAATCCCACATATAAAAATGCAGTCACCGTATGAATGCTAATCGCCCATATAATTGAAAGATACACAAACGGCATGTAGCTTCGGCTGGCAGGATCCTTCCCAATATATCGTCGATACAAAAGATATCCAGGTATATGCATGTTTAACAATAAGTAGACATTTAAAACCACAACATCCCACGCCAAAATTGATCTTGGAAAATTAAGCTTCCCGACAATGGGCAAAATATGCCAAAAATGATCGGGCCTCCCCAAATCGACCGTAATAAATAAAAGACACATGAGAATGGCGGATACGGCGAGTAACTCTCCCATAAGCACCACTTCTTTTGTTTCCTTCTTATGATAGATATACGACGGATAAACGAGCAGCACGGCCGCAGCCGCCACCCCCACCAAATATGTAAAGTTGGCAATGTACGCACCCCATATCACCTGCTGGGTCATGTTGGTGACGACAAATCCTTGTTCCAACTGTTGAAGATAGGCATAAACGCCAATCCCAACCAAGGTTAAAAGTCCCAGAGTCCAAAGCGCATAGAGCTTTGACCCTTTAAAAA
>CAZDSE010000226.1:0-3931 GCA_964507905.1 uncultured bacterium
AAGCCGGTTTAAGCTGGCTCACCGTTCTAAAGAAACGCGAAAACTATCGAAAAGTTTTCTATGATTTTAATCCTACAAAAGTGGCAAAAATGAGTGAGCGAGATGTTCAGCGACTGTTAAAAGACAGTGGAATTATCCGCAATGAATCAAAAATCAGGGCCACCATAACGAACGCCCAAGCTTTTCTGAAAATCCAGGAGGAATATGGATCATTCAACACCTACAGTTGGAAATTCGTTGGCACAAAACCCATCGTCAACAAATGGAGCGAATTAAAACAGATCCCTGCAACATCCCTAGAATCTGATGCCTTGAGCAAAGACATGAAACGTCTTGGCTTCAAATTTGTCGGATCAACGATCCTCTATGCCCACATGCAAGCTGTTGGAATGGTAAACGATCACCTTGTGACCTGTTTTAGACGCAAGGGTCTATCGACTAAATAAGTAAAAGATCCTCAATATCTTTCTGTGATTTAACCCAGATGACTTTAGATTCGCAGTCATATTTTTTAATGGCGTCTTCTATTAGAGGAGTTACTTTATTTTTAAAATCCCATATATATTTATAAAATTCTAAATTGAATTCTTCAGTGCACCCTTCAGGAATATCAGGTCTTAATTTTTTGCGGTTATGTTTAATAACCCTAGTAATGGCTCTCCATAAACACAAGAGGCGGGATCGATCTACTATGATAATTCTATCCGCCACTGGAAATCTCAAATCAAATGATTCTGAAAATGTACCGTCCATAATCCACTTTTCACCTTTAACCAGTTCAGCTACTTTCTTACGCCATTCCTCCTTCGAAGTTTCGATCCAATGAGGCTTCCAAAAATGTATATCCAGATGAATTAGAGGTAAATTTAATCTTTTGGCAAGCACCCTAGCTATCGTAGACTTTCCGCCACCACTGCACCCCATAACCAATATTCGATTGGATTTATTCAGATTATATTTTGAGGCACCCATAATAATAATAACTATCGCCAGCGATAGTTATATGCCTATTTTTATACCATCGCCGCGATGGTATAAACTTGTGCAATAAATTTTACGCTTACAACGATTTTAAGTGTGGAAAAAGTGTTGGCCGAGATTAAAGATTGTCCCTTGGGAAACTTGAAAAAAACAGGGAAGTAACTGCTTACCTCCCCATTTTTTGAAAATAGATATTACCAATCCCCTCGTTCGAAGCCGATGAGATTATTTTTCAGGCAATATAGCCCTGTGGGACTGACATCCCCCAAAGTATCTGCCGGATCGACTGATAAGTCGCCTCTTAAATCTTTAGCCCCTTTGGGTTTGGATACAATGAGGCTAAGCGTATTTTGTGCATCTCTATAGACAGTCTTTTTCCCACGCTTTTTAGATGTCACCACTCGCTCCAGAACAAGTTTTGCAGCACCGTTATCTTCATTGTGCTCCACAACAAAAGCCCTTAATCCCATTTCACGACCATAGTCCACAATCCCCACTTCTACCCACACATCTCCATCTTCTTGCCAACATGTCACCACGGTTTTTAGAGATACCAGTTCCTCATCTTGATCTTTCGCAAATGAAGTAACCGATAACAAACCAAACATGATTGTTAATAACCATATATATTTCATTATTCCTCCTTCTTTAGGCTACACCCCATTTTTCAAAGAAAAATGGCTTGCGACTTGTGTCATATACATGATTCAAATTGTCAATTGGTAAAAAAGTGGGATGACAAACTTACTCTAACTTAAGCAACGCTTCTTTTATGCGCCCAATCCCTTTTCGAATATTCTCTATTGATGTCGCATATGACAAACGAATATGCTTATCAGCGCCGAATCCAGCACCGGGGATGGTGGCGACTTTGGCTTCCTCTAAGAAATAATTTGAAAGATCTTGAGAACCCTGCATCACTTTGCCATTGAATTTTTTGCCATAGTATTTTGAAAAATCCGGAAAAAGATAAAATGCACCATCGGGTTTTACGTTTTTAATGCCTTTAATTTTTTTAAGTTCCTCAATTGCCACATTGCGTCTTTGTTCAAACTCTTTGGTCATGGCCGTTACGGTGACTTGAGGACTGGTAAAGGCTTTGACGGCTGCTTTTTGGGCAATGGCGTTGGCACCTGATGTAGACTGGCTTTGAATAATGGCAATGGGTTTTATAATTTCATCCGGACCCGCAACATATCCTATCCGCCACCCCGTCATGGCATAACTTTTAGAACATGTATTAAAGATTAGCGTTTTTGAAAAAAGTTTTTGGGAGAGCTGTGCCAAAGAATGGAATTGTAGACCATCATACAGAATTTTTGAATACGCATCGTCACTCACAATCCAAATATCTTTGTCCTCTAAAACCTCTCCCAGGGCTTCAAGCTCTTCTTTTGTATAGGCCATGCCAGTTGGATTTGAGGGAGAATTAATAATAATGGCCTTTGTTCTGGGTCGAATGGCTTTTTTTAACTGCTCTGGGGTTATTTTAAAATTTGTTTTTGGCGATGTTTTTAAAATTTTGGGCACCGCACTCGCCAACTGAACCATCGCTGGATAGGATACCCAATAGGGAGAGGGAATTAATATTTGATCCCCCTTATTCAGCGCTGCTTGAAAGAAATTATAGAGCGCTTGTTTGGATCCGTTGGTCACGACCACCTGACTGGGAGAATAGTCTAAATTGAGATCTTCTTTAATTTGTGCACAAATGGCTTTCCGTAATTCAAGTATGCCGGATGGATCCGTATACTTTGTAAATCCACTTTCGATGGCATCGATGGCGGCTTGTTTGATGTGAGCGGGCGTATCAAAATCGGGCTCGCCTACAGTAAAGGAAACAATATCAATCCCCTGCTCTTTCAATTCCTTTGCTTTGGCGGCAATCAGCAATGTCTCAGATGCCGGAACTCCACGAAGACGTTCAGCGATCATTTTTTAAATTTTTCCTTTAACCTTTTTTCAACCATTGCAGGAACAATATTGGCCAATGATCCACCCAAAGAAGCCACTTCTTTGGCCAAATTTGAACTCACAAAAAAATAATTTTCCGATGTCATCATAAAAATCGTATCGATTGACGGCATGAGTCTCTTATTCATCGATGCCATTTGGAATTCATATTCAAAGTCAGAAATAGCCCTTAATCCCCGAATGAGCGCATTGGCTTTTTTACTCGACGCATAATTTACCAATAACCCCGGCCAAGAATCGATCACCACACGATCGTTGCCTTTGAAAACTTCAGTCAGCATCTCTCGTCTTTCTGGAATTGAAAACAGTGACTTTTTTTGGGAACTTTCCGCAATGAGTATGATGATTTTATCAAACACATGGAGACTTCTTTCCACAATATCGACATGCCCCATGGTTACAGGGTCAAAAGAACCTGGATATATTGCAAGTTTACTCATAATATAGATCCTTCGCCGAGATCCCCGCTTTCGCGGGGATGACAACCTCAGGATGACGAACTTAAAAAACTAACCAGCGTATCTCCATATTTCCTGGAATCCGTCACCGAAAATTTCTTAAACTCTCCTTTTATTTCTTCTCGTTTCGAATGCTGGACAACTATAACAAACCCGGAATTTAAAATAAAGCATTCATCTAGCTTCTGAAGCGTGGGATTAATCAAATTTTGTTCATACGGCGGATCGATAAATACAAGATCAAAAGTTTCATTCTTTTTGTGCAATGTGTTGATGGCAGTCAATGTATTGGTCGGCAATATTTTAACCTGATCTCTACAAAATTCAGCGTTTCTCTTAATATATTGTACGGATTGAATAGACATATCCACAAACGTCGCTTCACTGGCTCCCCGACTGATGGCTTCCAAACCCAACGCTCCCACCCCGGCATAGAGATCCAACACTTTGGTGTCGATACATTTCGATCCCAAAATATTAAAAATACTTTCTTTTACACGATCCGATGTTGGACGAAC
>CAZDSE010000227.1:0-3844 GCA_964507905.1 uncultured bacterium
AAAAAATAACCCAATGTTTCTTCATTAATTCGTGGGTTGAGATTCAGGTGTCGGTGTCTCTGTTGGAGTACCTTCTGGCGCCTGAGCCTGAGGAGCTTCTGTAGGTGCCCCGGTTTGATCTGTGGTTGTCACTGTTTGTGATTGTGCATCGGTTGCTTGCGTGGTTTCTTGCTTTGTTTTATTTAAAACCAAGAAGAGGGCCACAACAACGGCCACCACCACAACCACCAACAACAATTTATTTTTGCCTTGCATAAGTATTTCTCCTTTTTATGGCTTCACTGAATGTGAAACACAATGAAACTGATCCTACTCTTTTCATTATTTGTGTCAAGAATCTGTTGATATTCTCATTTTTGTGATAGAAAATTGATCGTGAATCCAAATCCCGAAATTCAAAAAAGTCTGCGCTATTCCATTATAGACGGCATGTTTTGGACCGTCATGGTGGGATGTGGGGAACGTTTTTTTGTACCATTTGCACTGATGTTGGGTGCTTCCTACTTTGATGTCGGAATGGTGGTCGCCCTCCCACTCCTGTTTGCATCTTTATCGCAATTATTCAGTTCAACCATGATTGAAAAAATAAACAGTCGAAAAAAAGTGGTCTTGATTGGAGCTTTTCTTCAAGCACTGTTATTCATTCCACTCATTTTTTTAAACTTTATCCCCATTTCAAAAACCATCCTTCTCATTCTTCTCGTCACCGCATATTGGGTCTCTGGAAGCATCATTGCTCCGGCTTGGAACAGTTGGATGGGAGATCTGGTCGACATTGAAGGTCGGGGTAGTTATTTTGGCAAACGAAATAAGCTCATGGAACTTTCAACGCTTATTACATTTGTGATTGCAGGATCTTTTTTACACATCATGCATCAGAAGAATTTTGAACTCTATGGTTTCATGATTCTATTTGTAATTGCCCTTTTTGCACGTTTGGCATCTTGGCATTTTTTAAACAAAAAATATGATCCGCCTTTGCCAGTGGCCTCAGAAGGAAAATTATCATTTTTCGAATTTGTTCGAACCATCCATCAAACCCATTTTGGCCGGCTGGTTTTATTTTTGATCTTTATGAATTTTTCTTTCTACGTGTCGGCTCCTTTTTTTACACCATTCATGCTTCAGGATCTGGGATTTAGTTATTTTCAATATATGATGATCGTGGCGTCCAATATGGCCACCCGTCTTATTTTTATGCCGGTGTGGGGACAAGTCAGTGACCGATACGGTGCCAGAAAAACGCTTCAAATATCGGTTTCTTTTTTGCCGATTACGGTTCTCATGTGGCTTTTTTCTGGAGATTATTACTACATCATGCTGATCCATATTATCTCTGGCGTCGTATGGTCGGGATTCGAACTCAGTGCATTTACGTATATACTGGACAGCACGTCTACCGAAAAACGAGCCCGATGTATCGCGTATTACAATGTTTTGAATGGCTTTTTTATTGTCCTGGGAAGCTTTTTGGGGAGCCAACTCGTTAAAATTCAAATTTTTGATATGCCCATGCTCTATACGGCATTCTTGGGATCGTTTATTTTAAGAACGCTCTTTGTGTTAACGCTTTTTCCGCGGATTCAAGAAATTCGATCCGTCGAACCCATCAGCTATCGTAAGCTGCTCACGCATGTGATTACATTTCCGATTTTGTCATTGAGAGAGAAATAGGCATCATTGACGTAGAGCCATTTCCATACTATATTCCTGTCACTTTGAAGGCTTTTCAATTGGTTTTCTTTTTCCTGATTATCTCCTCTCAAAGCCACGCCCAAGATTTAAATTGCAATTTATTACATCATTATCTTTCAACAGTTGAGTCCCTTCATTTCAATACCACCCATGAAATCATGTGGTCGAATTATAAGTCAGCCATTCAAGAATCATTCATCGAATTTGATTTGCCCAGTCAGATATTTGGAATCAATCGCGATGCATTCCTTACTGGGACCACATTTAATACACTATGCCAGCAAACTGCTCTTTTATATCAATTTAAAAATTCCCACATTCCTCCGAATTCTTTTTATGAATTTTTGATACAAAAAACGATTCGACCGTTAGATCCCCATACCCTCTTATTAATCGCAGATGAAGTACCATCATTATTTACCTTTTCGACTGACAAAAACCTGGGGATTGCCTATCATCCGATCGAAGAAAACAAACAGGGACCTTTTCAAGTCACCCAAATTTTTGAAAACTCCCCCGCATCACAAGCCGATCTTCAAGTCGACGATCTCATCACATTCGTTAATGGGATTGATACGTCCACGTTATCTTTAGTGGAAGTCGCTAAAACTTTGGACACGGAGACAGATATATCCTTGGTGATAAAACGGGGGGATCAACAGATTGAACTCACTCACCTGATCCCTGCCACATTTAAAAGAACATCGATCGAACAACACTGGATGAGCGACACGGGTTTATTGTATATCCGACTTTACGTGTTTGATAAGGACAGCGCAATCGAACTTTATGAAACCATAGAAGGAGCCAAAACAATTTATGGTTCTGATCTGAATGGAATTTTATTGGATCTCAGAGAAAATATAGGTGGATATCTTGAGGAAGCTCTGGCCATGGTGGATATGTTGCTCGATAAAGGAAAGATTAGCCATGTATATATTCATAACTATTCTAAATCTGTAGAATACAGTGCGGCGATGGATGGAATGATCACAAAAGCACCGCTATTTATCTTAATGGATAATCAAAGCGCATCCGCATCAGAAATTGTCATTTCTTCATTACAAGATTATGGACGAAGTTTGACACTCGGTAGTCGTTCGTTTGGTAAGGGAACCGCCCAAATGACTTGGCCGATGACACATAGTTTGGCGGGAGAAAAAATTTCAAATTATCAAGGAAGACTTCTCGTAACGATCGGGATTCTTCATCACCCCACTGGATTCTCAGTTCAACAGAAAGGGGCCATTCCAGATATCGAAATTGAAGATCCTCAAATGAAAGCATTGGAAACCATCCAGGAAGGTTCAGTAGAAAAAAAGATTTATCATGAGTCCGATTTTTCGGACTCTATAGAGGCCAAAGAAGAAGCTGAGCCATTTACTCCCGGATTTCCATTCCGAGAAAAAGCCAAACAAGAAATCCTAAATGCTCCCCAGAGAAACGATTACTCTCCCCTGGAAACCAGTGATCCTCAACTCTATAAATCTATGGATTATTTAAATATCGTTACAGAAAATTCCAGAAATCCACGTCATTTTGGGTTTGCCTATTATTACAAAAATCCTATTCATAAGTTACATGTCAATACAGACCTCTATGAACCGGGCACTGCTGTACTCGTCAATTTTAAATTTTACAAAGAAGTTTCTCATTGGTGGGGTTGGAGCACATCTCGAGAACTCATTTATGACACGTATGGATTTGTGGTGGGCAATGAATTGACCTTGTCTTTACAAAATACAGACGTTGAAAAATATGTCACAGAACAGAAAACTGGATTTTTATTTGTTGAAATGACCGCTTACAAGAAAACCAAAGATCATATCGATCCTTTGGTTTACTCGCATAAGACCATTATAGAATTTTAAGAAGAGACCATTTTGCCTACTTTTATACCATCTCTGAGATGGTATAAAAGTAGGCAATTTCTAATGGATCAAAATATTATTCTGTAAATTTATTTATCAAATTGATTTATCTTGGATTTGGCAGACTCCACATCAACTGACATCTTCGATCCATATTCGGACATCATTTGGGGATGAGTCACTTCGAGATATTTCAAAACTCGTCTAAACATACACTTGAATGATTCTGCCATTGATAAACTCCCACAAGCGCTTTGGTGTCCAGCATTCAATCTGTC
>CAZDSE010000228.1:0-3842 GCA_964507905.1 uncultured bacterium
CTTGGAAATATTTGGATTCAAAAATTACATCCATCCTCAAAGAAGCAAAAAACATTCGCCTGCTCACGGAATCCACAACAAGCCCCACATTGCGCGCGACCTATCAAAAATTTGTTCAATCATTGGACAATGCCAAATGGGTCGAATACGAACCGCTGTCCCAAGAAAAACAAAGAAAAGCCATGGAATCTGCGTTTGGATTTAAATCCACTCCAAAGCTCCATTTGGACAAAGCCAATACGATCGTCTCATTTAATTCAGACTTTTTGGGAAATGAACCTCATAGCTTGATTCATACCCGAGATTGGAGCAGTCGCAGAAAAGTCAGAACTCCGAAAGACTCCATGAGTCGTTTATATGTGATTGAAAGCTATTTCACCGTCACAGGATCGAATGCGGATCACCGCTTGCCGGTACGACCATCTCATTTACTCCCCCTCGCACTGGATCTGGCAAGGATTTTGGCTGTCGATTTAAATCAGTCATCAGATCCTGAAATTAAATCTCTTTTGAGTCGAGTTCCTCTCATGAGTGGAGAAAGACAAAAATTTTTAACGGCCACAGCTCAGGATCTGATTAAAAATAAGGGAAAATCCCTTGTTCTGATCGGAAGTCAAGAATCCCCAGAACTTCAAATCATTGGGCATTTGATCAATTCTCTCTTGGGAAATTTCGGAACAACAATCGATAAACACATATCCACTGCAAGTTTTGACAATGGCCCGAACAGCATTCAATCCCTCATTTCAGAATTGAATTCAAGATCTCAATCTATTGACGTACTGATCACTGTGGGTGGAAATCCTGTCTATCATCTACCGGAACTTCAAGAATCATTCGCTCAAGTCCCGCATCGAATTCGCTTAAGTCTATACAATGATGAAACCGAAGCATTATCCAACTACGGAATCCCATTATCGCATCCTTTGGAATCGTGGGGAGATAGTGAGTCGGAAGACGGACTATACGCCCTACAACAACCGACGATATCCCCCCTATATACATCCCGTTCAGCTGGAGAGGCTCTCTTAACATGGCTCAATCAAATCCAGGAACAAGAAGTGGACCCCACTCAAAGTTGGCTATCGCAAATTAAATCTTACTGGAATTCGAAAATTTATTCGAAGCAAAATTCTTTGACATCATTCGATGCGTTTTGGGAAGGTGCACTCCATGATGGTGTGGTTTTAACCAACACCAAAACGGAAAAATCTTTCAAATTTAAGCCTGCATCTCTGTCTTTGCCCATCCAGATCGCAAAAGAAAGTGTGACCAACGATGATCAAGACAAAATAGAACTTCAAGTTCATCCCAGTTACACTCTGTATGATGGACGATATGCCAACAATGGCTGGCTCCAAGAGCTTCCAGATCCCGTCACCAAAAACACATGGGAAAATGTCGCAAGCTTAAGCCCCAAAACAGCTAAAAATTTACATATCAAACATGGAGATGTTATTGAGATCAAAGCCAATGGGAAAATGATAGAACTTCCAGCATATCTGCAACCGGGATTATCGGAAAACGTCATTTCTACATCTTTGGGATATGGGAGAACAGCCGCTGGAGAAGTGGGGACAGGAATTGGAAGCAATCTATTTTCTCTGGGACATGAGTTGGGTTGGAATGCAATTGAAATCCGAAAAACTGGGAAGTATCAAAAACTGGCCACCACCCAAGGACATCATTCGATGGAAGGTCGCCCCATCGTCAGAGAATCCACCATCTCCGAATTTAAAAAACATCCCGATTTTCCAAAACACATGGTTCATTATGAAAAACTAAGTCTCTATCCGGAACATGAATACAAAGGACACACATGGGGAATGGCGATTGATTTAAATGCGTGCGTGGGATGCACGGGATGCGTCATCGCATGTGAAGCTGAAAATAATACGCCGGTCGTTGGAAAAACACAGGTAATTAAAGGACGCGAAATGCAGTGGCTCCGAATAGATCGATATTATGAAGGCTCTGATGAAAATCCAAAAGTCGTTCATCAACCCATGCTCTGCCAACAATGCGGAAATGCCCCATGTGAAAACGTATGTCCGGTGGCCGCGACCACACATAGTCCCGAAGGATTAAATGACATGGCCTATAACCGTTGCGTCGGAACCCGATATTGTTCCAATAACTGCCCGTATAAAGTAAGGCGGTTTAATTTTTTACATTTCAATGCCCATATTGAAAGCCCACGAGAGCTGGGAAAAAATCCGGATGTCACCATCCGATCCAGAGGGGTTATGGAAAAATGCACCTTTTGTGTCCAACGCATTAACGACGGAAAAACTTTGGCCAAGATGAAGGGAAATGATCGCGTATCGGATGGAGACATTAAAACGGCTTGCCAACAATCCTGTCCGACAGATGCCATTGTATTTGGTGATTTAAATGACCCAAGTTCTGAAGTTTCAAAATTATCCAATCTGTCTCACGGGTATGGGGTATTGGAGGAGTTAAACACACGTCCTTCGATTACGTATTTGGCCAAAGTGAGAAATCCAAATCCTTTGCTTGAGCATAACCTTGAAATGAGGAATTCGCATTCATGAGTGCCCAATCGACCACTTATGAAAGAGCAGAACTGGTTTTGGGAACCAAAACCCGATCTGAAGTAACTGAAATTGTTGTAAAACCATTGGATCGTTTTCCATCCAAGCCCTGGTTCATTGCCATTAGTTTGACCAGTTTGCTTGCTCTTTTTGGACTCTGTTGCATTGGCTGGACCATTTATAAAGGCATCGGCGTTTGGGGATTAAACCAACCGGTCGGTTGGGCATTTGATATTACAAACTTTGTGTTTTGGATCGGGATCGGACACGCGGGAACACTCATCTCTGCGATTCTTTATTTATTTCGACAGCTATGGCGAACTGGCATCAACCGAGCCGCGGAAGCCATGACCATTTTTGCGGTTATGTGCGCTGGGATCTTTCCGCTCATTCACGTCGGAAGAATTTGGTTTGCGTATTGGCTATTTCCGCTACCCAACCAAATGGGCGTTTGGGTCAATTTTAGATCTCCTCTGATTTGGGATGTATTTGCAGTTTCAACCTATTTCGCGGTCTCACTACTTTTTTGGTACATGGGGCTCATTCCAGATATTGCGACACTTCGCGATCGCACCAAAAATGCATTTAAGAAAGTAATTTATTCTATTCTATCTTTGGGGTGGAGAAGTTCCCAACGGTGCTGGAAACATTATGAAAGTGCATATCTCATATTCGCCGCCATTTCGACCCCACTCGTTCTATCCGTTCACAGCATTGTGAGTTTTGACTTTGCAACTTCCGTCATCCCCGGATGGCATACAACCATTTTTCCTCCGTATTTTGTGGCAGGTGCTATTTTTGGGGGATTTGCCATGGTCTTGCTCCTTCTCGTTCTCACCCGAAAAGCATTTCATCTGGAAGATTTAATTACCATGACCCATCTTGAAAACATGAATAAAATTTTACTCACAACTGGGATGCTCGTAGGCTATGCATACATGGTTGAATTTTTTACGGCCTGGTATAGCGCCAATGAATATGAACTGTATGCATTTAAAAATCGGGCTTTTGGTCCCTATGCATGGACATATTGGACGATGATTTTTTGTAATGTCATTTCTCCTCAATTATTTTGGTTCAAAAAATTCCGTACCAATATGAAAGTCATGTTTACAGTGGCACTGCTCGTTACAGTGGGCATGTGGTTTGAACGATTTGTGATTATTGTCACCTCCCTCCACCGAGATTATTTGCCATCCAGCTGGGGAATGTTTTATCCCACGATATTGGATATGGGAATTCTGATCTGCTCTTTGGGAATATTTTATACTCTCTATCTTTTATTTA
>CAZDSE010000229.1:0-3838 GCA_964507905.1 uncultured bacterium
TGACTAACGAGAGATTGGCATTGTGAGTCTGATCGTACAAGCCGGATGTGCAGCATCCAATGGCGAAGCCAAACGACTGATACAGCAAGGTGGCGTATCTATAGATGGTGACAAAGTAACAGACATCCAGCTTCAAGTGCAGACCAAAAAATCAATCACCTTAAAAGTCGGAAAAAGAAATTTTAAGAAAGTTCAGTTTAAATCGAAATAATTACTTGGAAGGCTTTTTTAACTCTTTTCTGACTTGAGCCTTAATTTTATCAATGACCTGATGTTCAATGACCAAATATTTGGCATGTTCTTCATGGGTGAGTACTTTTTTGAGTGCGTCTCTTTTTTCCTGATCCATGAGTTGAATTTTAAGACTAACGCTCTTAATTTTTTCGATGAGTTCGGCCAATTCTGTCTCAGAAATGGATTTATTTTGTTCTTTCTCTCGAAGATTTTCACGTAAATGTAAGAGTTCGTCTAAAATTGCAACTTTCTTATCATCAAAGTCGGTCAGAACTTTTAAAACATCTTCCTTCTTTTGCCCTTGAAGATTTAACTCTTTCACCACTCTCGTATGCAATAAAGTGTGGATCTTTTTTTGAAACATTGAAATACGGTGCGAGGCTCCGACGAAGGATGAAAAAGACAGCAATATTACAGCAGCCATCAAAAATGCCAGTTTATTTCTCATGATTTTCTCCCCAGGTTAGAAAGTTGAGGTTCAATTTTTAACATTTCAATAATATTGTCCAGTTGTTCATCACTTAAATCCTCGATGCCTTCGAATAGTAAGGTGTCTTCTCCCAAATCTGAAGAATGATGAATGGATTGACCGATTTCATGGGCCAACTGACCATAGATGTCCTTTTGGTGTAAAAACTTAATTTCATCCAGCGATGTGATCGAAAGTATAATGACCCCACACAGGACGGCCAAGGACCATGCATATGCGGGTTTAAGGGAAAGAGGGCGCAAAAATGATTCAATAAAATTTTTAAAGCCTATGATCTGAGTTTGGTCATCTGACTGTTTTATCCGAGCTTGGGTTCGTTGAAGCAACGTGGAAAAATAAGTGGAATCTGGTTCGGGAATCGGTGTTTCTTTCAAATTGTTGAGAGAAGAAAATAGGGCTTGGAATTCTTTCGTATTTTTTTGGCATTGGGGACAACTTTTTAAGTGATCCTTGGTTTCAGCTCTGCGGTCAGGATCAACTTCTTCTCCAGAAAACTCTTGAATCAGAATATTTTCTAATTCTTGGCATGTCATAACAAATCTCCTTTTTCTGTGTCACCAAACAGTCCTCTTAGTTTTAAAATGGCTTGGTGGAAATGAACTTTGGCGGTGCTTTCTGTGCAGCCTAAGATCTCTGAAATTTCTTTAAACGATAAATCTTCAAAAATTCGGAGCATGACTGTGGTTCTTTGCTGATCGGACAATAAATTGATTTTCGTCATGAGAATCCGTTTGTGTTCATCTTGCATCAAGTTGCTTAAAGGATGTTCCATTTTAACCGATAGCTTTTTTAAGGAAGGATTGTCTAACTCAACCTTTTTAATCTGATGGTCCTTACTTTTTATATAATCCTTACATTGATTCATTGTGATTTTGTAAATCCATGTTTTAAAACTGCACTCGCCTCTAAAAGATTTAATATTGGTGTAGGCTTGAATAAAAGAGCGTTGAACGACTTCATCTGCATCGCTATGGTTGGTTAAGAGACGCATGGCAAAATAATAGAGGGGCTTTTGGAATTTAATAAAAAGCTCATTAAAGGCTTTTTCACTTCCCCCCCTAAATTCCTCCACAAGAAGGTGATTGTCATCTTGAGAAATATTTTTTTTGTGTTCATCCAAATTCATTAGACGACTGGCTCCTAAAAAGGTTTATACTGCCCTTAAAAATATATTAGGGAGGTTAAAAACACTAATTTTATCAATCATAACATAGAATTAGGTTGACAACAACTGGCATGATCAATAGGGTATTTAAGATATTTTTGGGTGAATACTTAACCTATCTTTGGGCCGGTAGCTCAGCTGGGAGAGCACTAGCTTTGCAAGCTAGGGGTCGGGAGTTCGATCCTCCTCCGGTCCATTTAAGTCATCGTATTATAGTTATTTTCGAATGGTCCAGAAATCCAATGCAAGGTGGGACCTGTCGACATAATCATAAGGCATCCAAAAATATCCACTTTCTCCCCAGTTTTTTCCCCAGCTATTTCGTACCAGTAACATTTTTTTATCGTCATCATAGCCTGCACCCATCACGGCATGACCCCCAATCATTCTTTCACTTTTTTTGGGCATGGGCATGATTCCGGTGCGAGCCACTTCGGCGGTTTCAAAAGATTCATAAACGGCAAATCCAAAGACAAAAGGAAACCCTAGGGTCAAGCATTGCTTTAATTCATTTAAATTTTCTAAACGAAAATACGTAGAAATAAGATGTTGTTTTGCTTCCAGATATGCTTTTCTATTGGGTTTATTAAAAACATTTTTGGGTGAATAAGGCCAAAGCGATTCCCGACACACTCCCCAATTTGCCAAAGCCTTAATTCCATCCCTCATCGTTGCACCTGAATCTTCATCCGTTGTATTTTCCAATACCCGTTCATTGTAATAAATAAAAAGTCGACTGACATCCTCAAATTTTCCATCCGTGTAGATTTCGGCATCGTCTTGTGGTTCATTTTGGAGCTCTTGAAGCTGCAGATATTCCATGAGCCCAGACAACGCATTGCCTGTACAACTGCCAATCGGTCCTTGGTCCTCAATGGGAGAACACTTTTTTCTAAGATCAATCAGCATGGGGATGCTTACGGGAGCAGCCACTTTTAATGAAAATGGAAAATCTCGCTGATCTGGAAGATCTGGCTTCCAATTGTATTTTCTTTTTAATTTTGTTTTTTGCATATCATTTTTAAAAAAATTAAAAGAACCATGGATAAAAAGATGGCGATCCATTTGGTCCAAGCTGCCAGGGCCTGTATAAAAACAAATGTTGCTGCGTGGTAAGAACTAAAAAAAATAACGGTCAGTGTACTCAAATTTTCAATCTCATCACATAACCCTGCCATGAATGGAATGATCCACAGTGCGTTAAAATAGAATTGAGTGGAAGTGTGGTCCCACTTTTTCATCAATTCCCATAATAAAAGCACGTACCATAAGGGGTATAAGAAATCTAAGGTGTAGTGCAAGAGATACGCATGGGTTTCTTTGGATGACCAGCCTCCAATAATGCTCAAAAATTGATCAAGAGAGAAGGTCAGCTGTAAAGATAGGGCATCTTTGGGATTGTTTAATACCGATAGAATGGCCAACATGCATAATTGAAAAAAGAGAATTATCCCGAAAAGAACCCAAAGTTTATTTTGAATAAAAAAAGTCTTTAATGTGGAATTCATAGATGCACCGTTCATGTATCAAATAAATAGAGAAATGTGAATCTTTTGCTTGACTTTAGTTGGTTCATTATATATTTCTAGTCAATTCCTAAATCGCGAATCTTGGTCTTTGAAAACTAAGCAGTAAGTTTTATTTTTTGTGATTCTGAAACGTGATTTTTAAAATTATTTGGAGAGTTTGATCATGGCTCAGAACGAACGCTGGCGGCGTGCTTAAAACATGCAAGTCGAACGAGAAAGTCCGCAAGGATGAGTACAGTGGCGCACGGGTGCGTAACACGTAGGCAATCTACCCTATAGTTTGGAATAACAGTCCGAAAGGATTGCTAATACCGAATAAGACCACAGTAACCACGGTTACAGGGGTTAAAGGTGACCTCTATTTATAAGTTATCACTAAAGGATGGGCCTGCGCACTATTAGCTAGTTGGTGAGGTAACG
>CAZDSE010000230.1:0-3817 GCA_964507905.1 uncultured bacterium
CCATATGGAAAATAAAAGTTAAGCCATTGAAATGATTATGATTTTTATGCGGATCGCCACCCTGAACCACAAACCCCTTATCTATTATATAGTCTTAATTATAAACGTAACTGAGACTGCCTTACTTAAACTATTAAAATAACTGAACTTTTCTCATGCACATGTTTTGTGCATCAATTGTGTAAGCGTTTGACATGTCCTTAGGGCATGCGATTGATATTTTTTTGAATCACTTTGCACCTTACATGTGCATCGACCCTTTAGAAAAATTGAAAACCATTATTAAGACCTTAAAATAAAACATTTTTTTTACTTTGCACAAAATCAGTTCAAAAACTTCTGAATTGTGCATAGATCATTAACCAAACCATTTTCAAAAAATTCATTTTTATTTCCCAGAAAAAAATTTTCTTAAATCATTTCAATATCTTCACCCCATTTTTTGATACATCCCAAAATTTTGGCATGAAACTTGATATATGCCTTTGCTCGAAGGAGTTAAACATATGAACACAAAACAAAAAATATACTTGGCAATATCGGCAATATTCTTTTTAAATTCTTTTTCAACTTTGGCCATGGTCCTTCCCTATAAAGTAAAAAGCGTCGAGGGATACAATCTCTTTAGAGATTCAGACGATCATGAAGTCTTCTATTATCTTCCCCGCTATTTTCATGTGGAAAGAAATTTTCAGAATGAACCATTCATGAGTCATGTGTTTTATGACAGAATTCAAAATCCGTTCTCATTTTATAAATTTATTTTAAAGGCCGTTCCCCCCATCTCTTCTTCAAAGTTAAAAATGGAAAATGCCATTCGATTGTCGACTGGCGTTAGAAATCCCCGAATAGAACCAGCCCCCATTCAAGATATGTATATGAAAATTCCCAAGATCACATTTGGACCCATCGCCAATGCAATGAGCTATACAGTTCAAGAGTGGGAAGAAGGAGACAAGCTGTCCGTTGCAGATATTTATCAACCCATCTCTATGGAATTCTATGTGGATCAATCGCTCGAACCTGGAACTGCCAATGCCATGATGCAAGCTGGCATTGCATTTCCATCTATTAAAATCAAACTCAAGGGACAATTTACTCCGAAACGCGCCACACTCAAATATCATCAAAACATGGTGCATTCATATTTTGGAGGATCAATCACAGCCACATACAAACTGTTTACCGCCTCTCTCTCTCATGAAATTGAAGAGCTAAAAAAGAATAAATCGCTTGTGATAGATGTGGAATGTGATCTCCCAGATCCAACTCAAAATACTGCCTGCAATGAAAAGCTGGAAGAATCGCTTCTTAACCTTTTTAAAGAAATGCTCTTTGAAGAAGTCTTAAAACCGACTACCCCAACCCTAGGTCAACCCGCCAATATTTTTGGTCTGGTTTACCGAGGAAAAAACATGACGGATGACGAATGGGTCACGATCGATATTCGTCACACGGTCAATAACTACTTTTACTATGATGTTGAACCGATCATTCAACATTTACCCAAACACCAATTTGATTCAAAGGTGTTTAACTTAACTGATCGCAATTAAGGAGGTCCCTATGAAAACAAAAATCAATACACTCGTCACACTGCTCGGAATGATCTGGCTTGTGCCACAATTGGGGTATGCAATTCCGAAACCCGATGTGTATGTCAGCATCCTTCCCAATGAGTCCAATGGGAAAGAGTCATTGGGCGCATATCAAGACAGTGAGATCAGTTCGCTTTGGTATTTTTTGCCCTTGAGCTTTGAAATCGAAAATCAGTTTTATCCCGATTTGAATCAAACACTACCGAGCTTCATTCATTCGTTCTATGATCGCCTAAATCCTCCCCACTCTGTCTATCAATTTGTGTTTGTTCCCATTCGATATTCGGATGCAATGCTCTCAAAGTTAAAAACCAAGATTGCAACTTATCTCTCCACGATAAAAGACAACACGGTGACACTGGATAAAATCACATTAACAACCATGCCACTCACCCGGCTTTCTTATAATGTAGACCTGGTCAAGAGCAAAGACCCCTCCAAACGACAAACAGAATACATCGATCTATTTGGAAAGAACTCAGAGAATACCCAGTCCGTAAGCATTGCCCAATTATATGGTGGAATTCCAGTGGAGCTGATCGTTGATGGTCAATATGAACCCAATTTTTCTGAACGACTGACACATGGTGTAAATGCGGGTCTACCCGAGATGGGGCAAATGAAACTGGCATTTAAAGGCCAGTTCCAATTGATCGATGCTCATGCCGTAGTCAACTACCAAAAGTTATTCGAATTTGCCGAAAGAAAATGGACAGACCGCGAAGTTTCCGGCCACTGGTATTGGAAAAAAGAGCGATTTATAGAACGCACCAAAGTCGAACTCACCGACGAAACTCTCAATTCTGGAATTAAGTACAATGTCAAAATTGATGAAACGTTAGAGCAATCTGTTCGAGAGATGTCCCCAAATGGACAGCTTATCGATAAACCCCTCCATCAATATGTTCTAGAATTATTGGCTCAAGAAATCACAAAAAGAGCTTTTGATGTTCAAGCGGTCATGCAAGGACAAGATGAAGTGTATCGTGTGTCCGAACGGCCAGGCACAAAAAGTCTCAAAGGTGAGGCGAAAGTCGATTTTGACACATCGCTCATTCGAGAAGTTCAAGTGAGTGCTGTGTTTATGATGACCCATGGCCTTAGACCCGACATGCTCGATCCCAGACTGGCCAAATATTTCGCCAAAAAAGATGGGGGACAATAATGAAAACGCTGCTTGTCATATTATCTCTCAGTATCAGCACCATATCTTTCGCCACAGCAACGATCGAACTTGAAGTGGATGGCAAGCGTGCTGATATAACCGATTCTCTCATCACCCTAAACAATCAAGACGAACTTAGAATCCCACTTCAGTCTGCAGAATCGGTGATCCTACACATCAATCCCGAACCCAAAACCCATTGGGATTTTCTAAAAATGGTTCGGGTATTGCACGGTCAAACCGTCTTGAAAGATCTTCAACAAGGAATCCAATCGAAACCATTTGATATCGAACTTGTCACCCCAATGCATCCCCCCGCCACATCGGGACAAGCGCTCGTACTACTCACCGAGCGATTCAAAAACACGGCCCAAAATCAAACCGAACAATCTGAAAAAACAGTTTTAATTCGGATTGTCCTTGGACAAAATCAGGGCCAAACACAGGAGGAAAAATGAAAACAATCATAAAATTATCCATGGCTATTTTGTTCATGGGATATTTGTCAGGCTGCGGAGATTCGGGAAGTTCGTCGTCAACATCTCCTTCTCCATCCGCTCAGAACCAACGACAACGGGATGACGAAAGAATTCCTTTTAATCAAATCGTTCTCGAGGTCGACGGACAAAAAATTGATATCTTAAATTGCAAAAATAAAGAAGAGCTAGAAATTCCCGGAGTGAAGGTTCTAAGCGCCACATCCGATGCAATCACTGCGAACTTAGAACTTTCAATCTCATATCCCAAGGCAGTTACCCTTTGGGTGTCCACTTCTGAAAATAATCCTTGGCATTATACGACTCAATATAATGTCCGAAGATCATCCCTTCCCAATCAGAAATACACCCATAGTGGGAGTGATGGTGGTTATTCCCAAACTTCTGAAAAAATAGAAGTCATCCCCTTTGATGCCGAACAAGTTGTCGGAGGGAAAGCCCAAGTGACTTTAACAACAAATAACGGAGAGTCGACAATCAGCAGGAGCCTGTCATTTCTTTTTTAAACGGAGTCACAAATGACGCATTTATTCTTTCTCATAGCTGGCCTCTCAGGG
>CAZDSE010000231.1:0-3777 GCA_964507905.1 uncultured bacterium
ATTTATTTGCCGTGGAGCAATCAAACTTGGCTTTGGTGTGGGGGATGAATTGGATTACGACCAAAATGCCAGATTCTCATTGGCTCACCGAAGCCAGATTCAAGGGAACCAAGACAGTCGCCATAACCGTCGAGTACAGCGCAACATCTTCCAAATGTGATGAAGTCATTATTATTCGTCCCGGATCGGATCCTGCATTTGCACTGGGATTGGCCCAAGTCATGATGGATAAAAAATGGATGGATATAAATTTCATTACAAAAAATACAGATTTACCGTTTTTAATCCGGTTGGACACTTTGCAACCATTGAGACCGGACGAGGTCATTCCAGGATATGTGAATCCAGATCCAAAAAATTTGGTTTTTCTAAAGAAAGGCGAAAAGCCGCCAGCCAATGCCACACATAAAATCCAATATGTTTCAGAAGACATGCGGGCAGAATTTAAATCCCATGTGGTTTGGGATAAAAACAAAAAAGGATTGGGGGTGGTATCTCGGGATGATTGGGGGAAATCTTTCATTGAGAAGGAAATTGCCCCGGATCTATCGGCCGATCGTGCAGTCAAAACAGTCGATGGAAAAACCATTCGTGTGCGGACGGTCTTTGATTTGACCAAAGAATACTTGGATCAAAATTTTACACCCAGTCAGACCGAAGCGATTACCGGTGCACCCGCAAAAGCCATCATATCCTTGGCCAAGCAAATTTTTTCAAATCCAGAAAAAACGCTCTTTATTACTGGGATGGGACCCAATCAATTTTTTAATTCTGACTTAAAAGATCGCGCGATTTTCTTGGTGGCAGCGCTCAGCCGAAATGTGGGGTTTCCCGGTGGAAACGTGGGAAGTTATGCTGGAAATTATAGAGCGGCGTTGTTCGGTGGGGAAATGACCTATGTGCTCGAAGATCCGTTTAATCCTCAGCTTAAATCCGGGGAAAAAGTTCCAGTCAAGAAATATACAAGTTACGAATCTTTGCATTACTTTAATTATGGCGATCGCCCATTGCGGGGAGGAAAAACATTATTTACCGGGAAAGGACATCTTCCCGCACCCACAAAGGCGATGTGGCTCAATAATTCGAATTCCGTCATTGGCAATATCAAATGGCATTTCGATGTCGTGATGAATACGCTACCCAAAGTGGAATTTATTGCCTTTGCCGATTGGTGGTGGACGGGATCTTGTGAATATGGGGATTTGATTTTTGCAGTGGACAGTTGGGCCGAGACCAAAGTTCCCGATATGTGTGCGTCATGCACGAATCCCTTCATTCATATTTTTCCACGAACGCCGCTGACTCGAATCTTTGATACCAAATCCGACATCGAAATTATTGCAGGCGTTGCAAAGGCATTGGGAAAACTTCATGATGAACCCAGAATGATCGACATGTGGAAATTTGTTCACGATGGCAATGTGAATGAATATTTACAACGAATTATCGACGGTTCCTTTACATTAAAAGGCTATACGATTCAAGATCTTGAGAAAAAAGCGAAAGACGGCATTCCCGCACTCATGAATAACCGTACTTACCCAAGACTCTCATCCTATGAACAAGCAAAAGACGAGCAGCCGTGGTTTACAAAATCGGGACGGCTCGAATTTTATAGGCCAGAGATAGAATTTATCGAGAGTGGGGAAAATATGGTTGTCTATCGAGAGCCCATTGACTCGACCCATCATGAGCCCAATGTGATTGTGGCAGTACCCCATGTGGCCATTCGTCCGAAAACTCCTTCTTCGCATGGATTTTCAGAAAGCGATCTGTCATGTGACATCCGACAGGTGCGACACGTCGTAAAATCAGGTGCCGATTTATTAAAAAGCAAGCACCCACTTAAGTCCAAGCAATTTACGCATGTGTATCACACCCCCAAATACCGACATGGGGCCCATACAACCCCGGTTGATACTGATTTTACAGGCGTTTGGTTTGGTCCATTTGGAGACATTTATCGACATGACAAAAGACAAGCATCGGTTGTGGAAGGATATGTCGATATTAATCCACTGGATGCCAAAGAACTGGGAGTCGAAGATGGGGATTATGTATATATAGACGCTGATCCCTCCGATCGACCCTATCGAAATTGGAAAAAGGGAACTGAAGAATACAAAGTCGGGCGCCTGCTTTTAAGGGCCAGATATTATCCTGGCACTCCAAGAGGCATTGCACGAACATGGCACAATATGTATGGATCCACCTACGGCAGTGTCAAAGGTCACGAAACTCGATCAGATAAATTGGCCAAAAATCCTGAGACTGGATATCAATCGATGTATCGATATGGGAGTCACCAAAGTGCCACGCGTGCATGGTTAAAACCCACACTCATGACCGAAACGCTCGTTCGAAAGGAAATGTTTGGACTCCAGATTGGAAAAGGATTTGCTCCAGATATTCATTGTCCGGTGGGAGCGCCGCGCGAATCGTTTGTGAAAATTACCAAAGCAGAAGCGGGCGGGATCAATGGACGAAAAAAATGGCGACCGGCTGAACTTGGGTTTCGGCCGACGTATGAACATGATGCGATGAAAAAATATGTGAAAGGAAAGTTTTTAAATGGCCAAGGTTAACAATTGGCATTTGGGTCGGGAGATGGATTATCCCTATGACGAGCATCGTCCAAAGCGACAGTGGGCCATTGTTTTTGATTTAAATAAATGCATTGGATGTCAAACGTGTTCCTTGGCGTGTAAGACCACATGGACCAGTGGCAAAGGACAAGAATACATGTTTTGGAACAATGTGGAAACGAAACCGTGGGGAAGTTATCCATTGGCCTGGGATGTTCGAGTTTTGGAAAAACTGGGTCAACAAGAGTGGGTCAAAAACAAACCTTACGATGGAAAAACCATTTTTGAAGCAGCCGCACCCGAAGAAAGAGCCGTTCACTTTTTTCCAGAAGATGAAGATTGGATTTATCCCAATCATGGCGAAGATGACTGCAAGGGAATGGTCAATTCTGGAGGTCACATTGAGCTGCCCCATGACAAGTGGTTTTTTTATTTGCCGAGGACATGTGCCCATTGCACATATCCGGCGTGTTTGGCCGCGTGTCCCAGAAAAGCGATCTACAAACGAGAAGAAGATGGGATTGTTTTGATCGATCAATCGCGCTGCAAGGGATATCAGGAGTGTGTACGCGCGTGTCCGTATAAAAAATCCATGTACAATCCCTATACTCGGGTCAGCGAAAAATGTGTGGGATGTTATCCTGCGGTTGAGCAAGGGAAACAACCCATGTGCGTGCAAAATTGTATTGGGAAAATTAGGATCATGGGATTTATCAGTCCGCCGTGGAATGCGAGAAGCGACAATCCCGTAGATTTTTTGGTGCACAAAAAAGAAATTGCACTTCCGTATTATCCGTATTTGGGACTAGAGCCCAATATTTATTATATTCCTCCGATTCATGCAGATAAAGAGTATCTTCATCAGATGTTTGGTCCCAAAGTGGATCAAGCGATCGAAAATTATAAGAAAATTAAAAATGATCCCCAAATGCAGGGACTTTTGGTGCTCATGGGATGTACGGACAACATCATCCACAAGTTTGATGTGAAAGACAACGTGGCCTATGCCTTTAATGAAAAAAATGAAGAAATTGTAAAGGTGCCAGTCACTGAGACCTTTGTGGTGCGATCACCTTGGGATGAAAAATTAAATGTGATCCGAAACAATACGCCATAGGCCAAGGCTATAGGATAGAAGAATGCGAAAAACTTTTTTTATCATTTTAATTTTATTGGGAAGTCAAACCGTGTG
>CAZDSE010000232.1:0-3777 GCA_964507905.1 uncultured bacterium
ATGAAGGGGAGCTCAGTCTTAAAAAAATTATCAAAAAGGATGAGACCAATGAACAAGACGAGCAAGACCTTGTCCTGAATGTAGCGGAGCAGCTTCATATGCCGGCCATGCAGCAAAAACTTGAATTTGTCAGAAGTGATATCGAAAAAGCGATTTTAACTGCCCATATCTCGGATATCACGTTTGCAGTATCCAATCTTTTGGATTTCTTAGAAGAATTGCCGATTGCTTGGGAACTGATGCCTGCTGAATTTTTAGATGAAGAAACTTTGGTGGAGTCATTTACGGGAATGGTTCAAACGGCGCATGCGTTGGGCCTCACGGATCAAATTTTGAAATTTATAGAAATACAATTGAATCCGAACAATGAAGCTTCCCTGCTGAATATGGCAAATTATGAAAAAATGACTGCTCCTCATGAGGTTATGAAAAAGAAATTGGATTATGCGACTATGTATGCGGGCTGGATCAATGGTGCTCTCAAACTTTGGATACAGGAGGAAATATGAAACGATTATTATTCTTGGCCCTGATGGTGTCTGCTTCGCTTGTTACTGCGTGTGGACATCGGAGGACCTCAACGGATATTCGACATTATCCAACGATCAGTTGGGAAACTCTTAAAATTGTAAGTCTTCTCAATACCATCGATCAACATTTTGATGCGGGGGTACATGAACATATCGTACTTCGCCCTGAGGAAGATCCAACTTTGGTCAATTATCATCGGAAAAAAGACACAAGCTTTTATATCAAAAAACCTTTTCGTCCCCGAAGAGTTCGTAGATATTACACATGGGATCATGTTCATAACGTGATGGTGTATGGCCCCAATATCGATGAGCAGATCTCTGTTTCTGGATTTGGAGACACAGTTTCGATCAATACTGGAGTTCCATTGAAATACAGTCCATTCGGATATGCCAATGTGAGTAATACATTGGGGCTCCCATATTCAATCAAACCTGGGGCTTCTCTATATATTGATAATTCTTTTTATCCCAAAACGATCGGTTTTGGAGATGGTGCTGCACGAACCGCTCCCATCAGTTTGGCATATTTTCCAGAAGGAGAATTTAGCGGACTCATTCCAGGGTATACTGTCACACAAGGGGGATTGAATCATGTTTTGCGATTAAAGACCAATAGCGGGGGAGCTTTGGTCCCATTGAATAATCTAAAAGAGCGGCTAAAAATTTATGGAGGATTGGATCATGTGAAGGGGGTAGATGGGGTGCTCAGTGGCTTTATCGAACACGATAAGCTTCGGTACGGAACCTTTACCATAACGAATCTTTTTGCGAATGAAAGTGAACTCACTTACGAGGTATATTTGACACCACAACCGATTTAATTATTTCTGTGTGAGAGTGAAATATCCAGTCTGAACGATCGAATACATGGTCTCTGATTGTTTTGATTCCATAATTTCAAGATCACCATTTGCACAGATTGCGCCGTTTCTTTTGTAAATCGATGTGGTTTTTATTTTTATTTTTGTTTGATCCTCGAAAGGGAATACAATCTGAAATGCGCGAGTTTTTTCATTATAGATAACTGACATTGAATGTAAAGATTGAATGTGTGTCCCATCTGTTAATGTGAGTAACGCCTGATATGCGTCTGATTTATCCGATTTTGAAATGGAAAGAATGGCGGTAGGTTGTGCGTCTATATAATCTTGAATCAATCTCTCTTTCATTTTATAGGCGGATTCGATTTTATATCCGAGGAATAAAAGTTCCTGATTGATCGGATTAAATTTTCTAAGCTCGTGAGTTAGTTCTTCTTTTACCTCCTCATAGTAACTGCATGAGTCGGAACTGGGACACATGTTGATCAATGTATCTAAATCTTGGATGACCTCTTTCAATTGATAGTAGCCTTTTTGATTTTTTTCGTTTTCCAAAGATTTATACTGTAACACCAGCTCTTTTTCACGTTCCGCATATTTATCGTAATACTTTTTAAAATCCTCTTGGTCAAAGGCATACGACCCAGATTTAAAGATATTGAACTCACCGCGATATTCGATCGCTTCTGAGGCAACCCCAAATGAGGAGAATGTGAGTAATACCATGACAAATAGATGGTGTCGCATGGGCAGACATTAGAGCAAGTTTTATGCCATTTGGCCATGTCAAATTAAGTATATGATATTATTGATAGTTATATAAAAGAATGTAGACAATGAGTGTGCCATTTAATGACTATTTTTTGATCAATTATAGTATTTTGACATTTATGCCAGC
This sequence comes from uncultured bacterium, assembly GCA_964507905.1. Lineage (GTDB taxonomy): Bacteria > Bdellovibrionota > JACOXK01 > 2-02-FULL-40-11 > 2-02-FULL-40-11 > CAZDSE01. The sequence continues at coordinate 2,253 of CAZDSE010000232.1, forward strand.
GGCCATTACTTGACCATCTGCTCCTTATTTCTGTACATTAAAATGAGGGGGTGACATATGCAATCAAACAGACTTTTTATGATTTATGCGGTGTTGGTGATCGTACTCGCGATTCCATTTTTGGTTCTGGGCCAGAAAAATTTGAAGAAGCTTTCTATATTTAATCCAGACATGAAGCCCTCAGCTGGAGATTGGGGAAGCCCCGCGGTTCGTGTGGGAGATATCCCTCCCAAGCCGTGGTCCGAAACAAGCATTCAAGCAGCGATTAAGCAAAAACCACTGGAGGCCAAAGTGGTGACTCGATCGGGAGAGCTTATAGACCTCAGTTGTTATCTCCAACTGGGCAAACATGGAAAGGATCACGAAGCGTGCGCCAAAGGGTGTCTTTTAAACGGTCAGCCCTTTGGACTATTGGAAGATACCGGACAAGTCTATCTTTTATTGCCCGAAGAGCACGATGCCAGACGAGATGGGAAATTGGCATTTCGAGATGCACTGATTGATCACGTGGCGCAAATTGTGGAGATCTCTGGCGCCATGACCAATGTGAAAGGGGTAAAGACCATCTTTGTTCAAGGGTTTGTGAAAAAGGAAGACGTCACACCCACACCGTAGGCTTGTTCTTTTTTTGAATATCGTGTACATAACTTCACTTGATGGAGTCCGTGATGTCCTTAAGAGACGATAGCGCCAGCGTGTCTCTAAGGACATCACGGACTCCATAAAAAAAACTTATGTCAGGATATACCAAAAAACATGCCAAGTCGGGATTGACGGTAAAGCTCCCAAAACTTGAAACCTTTCCCAATCAATTTCCGAGTTATGAAATTACGATTTCAAATCCTGAATTTACGTCCATTTGTCCCAAAACAGGACTTCCAGATTTTGGAACGATTCATATTAAATATGTGCCCCGGAAAAAATGTTTGGAACTTAAGTCTCTTAAGATGTACATGCTGGCCTATCGAAATGTGGGTATTTTTTATGAAAATGTGGTGAATCGGATGTTGAACGATTTGGTAAGAGACTCTGAACCTGAGTGGATGGTCGTTAAAGGTATTTTTAACGCCCGCGGCGGAATGATGGGAATAGCCGAAGCTAAGTATGGAAAAGTTCCCTCATCTGTTACTCTGCCTTCTTGAACAAGATTAAATTTTTCTTAAACTCGTCTAAATTTAGAAAGTAACTGATTCCCAAAAATAAAAGTCCGCTCAATCCCAATGCCAGAGTGAGTGAAGCAACCTGAGTCACGAGTGTGGTGACAGTCCATAAGAGGTTTAATTTTCCCCAGACAAACCATGCCGATAATCCCAATATGGCAGTCAAGATACTCATTTTGATGAGCGAAAAAAGAATGGGCATGATTTTAAATTCTGGAACTTCTCGCTTTAGTAAATAACACAACGCCCAAAAATTAAATGTGGAAACGAGCGATGTCGAAAGACAAATGCCTCCATGTCCAAAATATTTCATAAACCACCAATCAAAAAAAGCATTGAGCGCCATGTTGACGAGGCCGACATAT
>CAZDSE010000233.1:0-3776 GCA_964507905.1 uncultured bacterium
GCTAAAATGGAGCGATTTCCCAATGCCCTTGGACCAAACTCCATTCGCCCCTGAAACCATCCCACGACATGTTGTTCATTGATCAACTGAGCCGCTCTTTTCAATAATTCCGGACGATCAAGGAATTCATACGGAATATGTTGGGCATCCAGAATTTTCCGTATGGCTTCAGTGTCATATGATGGTCCCCAAAAAGAATGCGTCCAGCCACCATTTCTGGGATTTTTTAAAACAGAATGTTCAATAAACGTTGCTATGCCAACAGCCCCTCCGGCATCACCCGCGGCCGGTTGAACATAAATATTTTCAAACGGTCCTTCTCTTAAAAGCTTCCCATTGGCCACACAATTTAATGCAACCCCGCCCGCCAAGCATAAATTTTTCATTCCCGTCTCTTTGTGTACAAAGTTTGCCATCTTTAAAACGACTTCCTCTGTCACATTTTGAATACTGGCGGCAATGTCTTTGTGAAATTGCTCTAAGGGACTTTCGGGTTGTCGAGGATCATGATCAAACAACTCATTAAACTTTCGATTGGTCATCTTTAGTCCATATGTATAAGAAAAATATTTCTGATTAAGACAGATTCCGCCATCTTCTTTAACTTGAATAAGCTCTTTAAAAATAAGATCGACATATTTGGGCTGACCATAAGGAGCAAGTCCCATAACCTTATATTCAGCACTGTTTACTTTGAAACCCAGATAATAGGTAAATGCGCTGTAGAGAAGTCCCAAGGAATGCGGATATCGAATTTCTTTAAATAATTCGATGCAATCGTCAATCCCCCGACCAAAGGTTGCCGTGGACCATTCTCCAACGCCATCGATCGTAAGCAGCGCAGCTTCTTTAAATGGGGATGTAAAAAAAGAGCTCGCTGCATGAGACCTATGGTGTTCAATAAAATACAACGGCCCTCGATAGTTTAACTTTTCTCGAATGATTTGCGGCGTCCAAAGCTTTTCCTTCAACCACACGGGCATGGCTTTAACAAAGGAAGGGAATGATCTTGGAAATGTAGAGAATGATGAGTTTAAAATTCTTTCAAACTTAATGAAGGGTTTTTCATAAAAACCCACATGAGTTAGATCGCCTTCAGAAATATTTGCTTCCTTCAAACAATATTGAATCGCGTTTTGTGGAAATGCAGCATCATGCTTTTTTCGCGTAAATCTTTCTTCAGAAGCAGCTGCGACCATCTTCCCGTCTTGAATCAAACAGGCGGCCGCATCGTGATAAAAAGCGGAGATTCCAAGTACATTCGCCATAATTAAAACTGATACTTATAATTCCTTTCTTGCGCCACTGAATTTGAAATTTTATTCCAATATGGATTCTGAGATTTTCTAAAAAAGATAACCCCTGGAATCGCAATGAATGGACAAACAACAAAATAAACAGCAGTGAGTAAAATGGATGTGTTTATTTTACCCAGAATCTTGGCAAACACCATCCAATATTTATAAACAGCCTTAAAAAAAATTAAAAAATGGCTCTGCATCTGACTCTCTATCTCATTCTTTATCCAAAAAAAGTTTCCGAAATGTGATATAAATCCAAGTCACAGAATTTCAATTTTCCAACTGCCTCTTCTAATGACACCGACGTAATTTTGGTACCATGGAGTGCCACCATCTGTCCAAGTTTCTTTTTGAGAGAAAGTTGCACAGCAAACACCCCAAATCGGGTGGCCAAGATTCGATCAAATGGAGTCGGAGTTCCCCCTCGTTGAACATGTCCTAAAATTGTAACTCGAGTCTCATATCCGGTTTCCTTTTCAAGTCTTTCCGCCAAAAACTTTGCAATACCTTTTTTTTCACCTTGTACGATTCCTTCCAAATGAGCTCCCTCAGCCACAACAATAATTGAAAACGTTTTTCCCCGCTTTTGTCGTTCTTTCACTTTTAAAACCACATCTTTTACTGACATCTTCATTTCTGGAATAAGTATAAAATCTGCCCCTCCAGCAATACCTGCATAAGTTGCAATCCAGCCCGTATCTCGTCCCATCACCTCAATAATCATGATTCGTTGATGGGACTCTGCTGTCGTATGCAACCGATCAATGGCATCTGTCGCAATCGTCACAGCGGTATCAAATCCGAATGTAAAATCTGTGGCCATCAAATCATTATCGATCGTTTTGGGAATGGCAATAATCGGAATTTTTTTTTGCTTCACCAATTCATGTGCTGCTCTCAAGGTGCCATCTCCCCCAATCACAATCAGCGTTTGAATATTTAAATCAGTAATATTTTTTGAAATTTGATCCGGCCAATCCTTCTTTTCCAACGGATTCGTTCGAGAGGAACCCAAAAAGGTACCCCCTCTTGGCAAAATTCCAGACACTGCGTTTAAATCCAATAATTGAAACTCCTTCTCAATGATACCTTTCCAACCAAATTTAAATCCAATGACTTCGATATTATGATTGTACGCCGTTCGAACAACCGCACGAATGGCCGCATTCAATCCCGGGCAATCCCCTCCGCCCGTCATGATGCCAATTTTTTGAGTCGAATGATCCATTAAAGTAAACCCCAAAATAATAAACCCCAGCAATGCTGGGGCTTACTTTACTAGAATAAATTTAATGTGGAAATGAAATTTTTTACTTCTTTAGGACTTTCGTCGCCTGAGGTCCTTTGGGCCCCTCAACCATATCAAATTCAACAAGTTGACCTTCAGAAAGTGTTTTGTATCCTTCTCCATTTATTGCTGAATAATGAACAAACACGTCCCGACCACCTTCTTGTTCAATGAAACCGTAACCTTTGGCATCATTAAACCATTTTACATATCCGGAAGCCATGAATCTACCTCCAAATGCCAATCACAACGTCTATGGCAATTTCTACTTCATTTGATTGCCTGTTTTTTAAGACTGAGCCAGGCAACGATACCTTTAATAAAAAAAAAAAAACGATGAGTCTAATTTTCCTATTCTCGACTTTAGGAAATAATAAAAGATATGTCAACACTTTTATCTTTTTAAATATTCAAAATTAATACTAATATTTTTATCTAATGTATTTTTTACATGTTTTCCCAGAAGATCTTGATTCAATTTGATATTTTTCAACTTCAACGTGGTCACGCGCTTTAATGGAAAATAAAAAATCAGCTGATTGAAAAAGACGTCCTTTCGGTCCACATCAATCATGATTTTATTGAGATTCATTTTTTTTCTTGGGGTCAATGTTAAGCGATATTTTTCGTTATCTTCCTTCAATGACGAATGAAAGATCTTATTTAATTTCCCCTCTCTCCTCAAAAACAATAACGCGATCTTGGCCTGACTATCCAGCATTCCCCATGTCTCCGTCATCACCTGATCATTGGTGACATCCACCATCCATATTTTTTTCCCATCTGAGATCACTTTATGTTCATAGGGCTTTTGTGTGTGCCAAAATATTTTTCCTTCTGGCAAAGAATAAATGACGCCAAAAGATTTTTTTTCTTTCTTTAAAAGTTCTGAAGCTTCAATCTGCTCAAATTCGGCCTGAAAATCTGTGACGGATGTATATTTTTTTTCAAGCTCTTCTATAACGTCTTTTGCTGTTTTTAAACCTTTTGCATTTAACGCCAGCGCTGTTAACGAGATAAAACCCAATAAAATGATTTTAGCAGATCTCATGTACGAGATAGACTATCAAATACTGAACAATGGTTCTATAGATTTACTTATCGGTTCCGCTGCGGAACCAGCCTATATTATGGGCAGCATGTAAATCATAAAGGTACCATGATGAAAAATTAATCACCAAAGTGCC
>CAZDSE010000234.1:0-2132 GCA_964507905.1 uncultured bacterium
TCAAGTGATGCAAACGCTTCAAAGCTTTGGGCAGTCCGCTGCTCCTCAGCCAGTCCGTGAACAAGCGCCTGTTGGACAGCCTTAATAATCGATCCCTTTTTGCGCTAGAAATCCTTTTTGAAATGGATGTTTGATCTCTTTCATCTCAGTGCAGAGATCTGCCATCTCAACGATTTTTGAGTGGGCATCTCTGCCCGTGAGGACGACGTGGGTTTTTGGGTGTTTTTGATTTAAGAGAGTGATGACATCATCTACGTTTAAAAGTCCCACACTGACCGCCACATTGATTTCGTCCAGAATGACCAAATCATACGTTCCTGAGGCGGTGCACTCTTTGGAAATCGCCAATGCATCGGCCACGGCTTTTCTGTGTTCTTCGTCGGGAAGTTTGTCATTCATGATCTTATAGAATCCTTTCCCTAGTTTTTTTAGTTCGACATTTGGATGAAGTTTTTCAACTCCTTTTTCTTCCCCGTATGTCCAGCTGCCTTTAATGAATTGCAAAATACAGACTTTCCACTCATATCCGCATGCGCGAACGGCCATCCCAAGCGCTGCAGTGGTTTTTCCTTTTCCATTTCCGGTGTAAACGATGATCAAACTTTTCTTGTTGGCTTTAAATTTTGGTGTTTCATCTTTCATGTTTTGTAATTCTAGCGCATTTTTTTCGTAAAAGTACAAATTATTTTTAAAATTTTAAATTTTTTCTTTTGCTTTTTATTTTTTTGTGCTATTTTTAATTTAGATTTTGAATTTAACGTAGTACTCCTGAAGGAGGAAACAATGCCTAAGAAAAAGAAAAAAGCCAAAAAAATGAAAAAAAAGCATAAAAAAAGAAAATAGCTTTTATTGCTGAAAAACCCCCGTGAATCAGATTCACGGGGGTTTTTGTTTTCAGGATGACTATTTACAGGGTAACTATTTAATAGTCTGGCCGAATAATAAAATCTTCCATGCCAGATCTGGCTTTTTTTCCTCTAAAGCACATTGTGCCGTCTGTTCCAGATAGAGTTTGGCTTTTGGATGTCCTGAGAGCTTAAATCCATATGCGAGGGCCAGCATTTTTGTATGGTCTTTGGCAACTTTGGCAGTCAGGAAGTCTTCTTCATTTCCCGTTAAAGATTTTAGAGATGAGATAAATATGGTTACTTCCTCATTTGTCGGAATGCGCTTTGTATTGGAGAGGCGTCCCAGGTCATTTTTGGTGAAGGTAGAAGATTGCTTTACAAATTCTGGCAACCGATCGTAGCCAATTCCTTTCTCAGCCAATGGTTTTTCGACTTCAAACAGTGCTGATCCACTGGCTCTCGTATAGAAATGGCCTCCATTTCGTCCCACCAAGTCCAATAGCTGTGGGTGGATAATCCCATCCTTATATACGGTTTGAGAGACATGGAAGAGCACGACTTCACAGAGCGCCAAGTTTCCTGAACCTGGTTTTTCTCCCAGGGGGACCATCTGATGGAGCTTACACTCCATTTGGAACGGGGATTCTTTCACTCGCTTTGGTTTTACTTTGACTGAGTTTATGGGGGTTAACCCACTTTTTACAAATTCATCGATGCCAGGTTCATATTCGGTAGAGGCCACGTTCACTTGTTCCACCATGGCGTAAGTCACGGCTTGGATCACACATTCTTTGGTTTGAATGAGATTATTATACGTGTCCTTGGTCGATCCATCTCGGGTTCGACGCGCGGGACCAAAGGCCACCATCGGAGGATTGGATCCAAAGGCGTTAAAAAAAGAAAAAGGAGCCAAATTATTTTTTCCATCGGTTGAAATGGTTGAGACGAGCGCAATGGGTCGTGGACCCACACCACCGGTGAGAATCTCTAGCGTCTCTTTTGGGGAGGTGTTCGTGGGATCAATTTGCTTCATTTCGGAATCTTTAAACATTTTTTCGTTTTTCTAGGATGGAGTAATCTTTTTTGGACTGAATAATCTGATTTTTAAGCAGTCCCAGTCCTGCGACTTCGAGTTCAATCGTGTCTCCGGCTTTGAGCCAAATCGGAGTAAATGATTCTCCCTTTTCCTTGGCTTTTCTGGCCCACGTGCCATTGAGCTCCATATAGCATCCGGTACCGACGGTGCCAGATCCAATGACGTCCCCCGGATAGATGGTGCTTCCG
>CAZDSE010000234.1:2142-3763 GCA_964507905.1 uncultured bacterium
CAATGATTTCGGCAAGTGTCCAGTTCATATCCTTCATATTGCCATGCGAAACCACCTTTCCGTTGTGAGCGGCCGTCATGGAAAGATCGTATCTATTTCCGAATGGTGAAGAAATTTTATACGAAGAAAGTTCATCTGGGGTCACAAGCCACGGCCCCAGCGCTGTTGCAAAATCTTTGCCTTTGGCAGGACCCAGACTTAGGAGCATTTCTTGAGACTGAAGTTCTCGTGCCGAAAAGTCGTTCATAATCATAAATCCTGCAATATAAGAGTCTGCATTTTTGGATTCGATATTTTTTCCTTCTTTTCCAATGACGATCGCCACTTCGAGCTCAAAATCTAATTTTTCCAAATGATCTTTCTCCACGAGAACAGCGCCTTCACCGCAAATGGCATGATGGTTTGAGTAATAGAAAATGGGAAACTGATCGAACTGAGGAACCATCTCAAGGCCTCTATTTCGTCGGGCGGCCTCGACATGTTGCCTAAAGGCATAGCCATCTCGTAAAGATGCGGGTTGGGGGATGGGAGATAATAGAGTAAAAGAGGTTTCCGGTTTGAGGGAAATATTTTTTTCAACTTTTTTGACCTTTGGGAGAATTTTTTGCCAGTCTGAAAGGAGTTTAATGATCGTCGATGGTAGAGAAATTGAAAGTTTTTTGGCGGCCTTTTGAAGATCAAAAATCTGATGATCTACGATAAACCCCACGCGTTCTTCTTTTTTTGGATTTAAAAAAGTTACAAGCTTCACTACCAATTTCCTCGTCGTTTTTGATCGTCTTCGATGGCCTCAAATAGAGATTGAAAATTGCCTTGGCCAAATCCTTGTGCTCCTTCTCGTCTCTGAATAATTTCAAAGAAGAAGGTGGGTCTGTCTCCAATCGGTTTTGTGAAAAGCTGAAGAAGATAGCCTTTTCCTTCGATATCGCAGAGAATTCCCAGCTTTTCAAGCTCGTCTATATTTTCAGTAATCTTAATGTTTCGCTTTCGGAGGGCAGTGTAATAGGTTTTGGGTACATAGAGAAATTCCACTCCATTTTGTCTCAGAGCTTCAATGGTTTTAATAATATCAGTTGTTGAAATAGCTATATGTTGAATCCCTGTCCCTCGATACTCATCGATATATTCTTCGATTTGGGATTTTTTAAGTCCCTTATAGGGTTCATTAATGGGAAGTTTAATGACATTGTCTTTGGTTCGGACCACCTTGGACAACAAGGCTGAATATTTTGTGGCAATGTCGCCCGGTTTAAATTCTATAAATGTTTCAAAATCTAAGGTTTTATTAAAATAAGATGCCCATTTGTCCATTTCATGTTCTCGGACATTTCCAACAATATGATCAATGGCTTGAAGCTCTGGAATTTGACACGCGATTTCATATTTTTGAACGGGCTTTCCAAATCCAGGGCGAAGGATTCCTTTATAGTGATCGGAATTGATAAATCCCAGCTCGGTATCGTCATAGATGCGAATTGCAGCTTCTTCTATGAAACCGCTATCATCTGAAATTTTTTGAGGAGCTCTCAGAGAAATGGCCCCGTTTTTAACCGCGTGATGGAATGCGTGTTCGACACTATCAACGGACATATAAAAACGTTTTACGCCATCCCCATGGAGA
>CAZDSE010000235.1:0-3505 GCA_964507905.1 uncultured bacterium
TGGGCGATGAGCAAAAAGAGATTGTTCGGATAGAATCCTTCTGGATCGATACCTGGCTTCGGTCTCAATATGATAATCTCGTGTGTCGCTACATCATTCACGACGCGCAGGCCAAAGAAGTGGATCAAGAAACATTTTATCATACGAGAGAAAGTGGGGGGACGCTCATTTCTTCGGCGTATAAAATGGCCAAAACATTGATTGAAACCGAATATCCAACGGACGATTGGAATGTCTATGTTTTTCATTTTTCAGATGGGGATAACTGGTCGGGTGAAGATACAAAGCTCTGTATTGAGCTTTTAAAATATCATTTAATTCCCAAGGCCAATCTTTTTTGTTACGGCCAAGTGGAAAGTCGATATGGGAGCGGTCAATTTATAAAGGATTTGAGAGAATCTTTTTTATCTGAAGAAAAGTTGGTGACCTCTAAAATTGACGACAAAGATGCCATCTATAAATCCATTAAGGAATTTCTGGGCAAAGGAAAATGAAACTTCAAAAAGAATTAAATGAAATGCAAAAAGAAATTGAATCCATAGCCAAGAGCTATGGATTGGATTTTTTTGATACAATTTTTGAACTGATTGACGCAAAGTTCTTATATGAGATTGCAAGCTATGGGGGCTTTCCGAATCGATATCCCCATTGGCGGTTTGGAATGGAGTTTGATCATATGAGCAAAGGCCATGAATATGGACTCCACCGAATATATGAACTCGTGATCAATAATGATCCCTGTTACGCATATCTCATGCGATCCAATACAATGGTAGATCAAAAATTAGTGATGGCGCATGTATTTGCGCACTGTGATTTTTTTAAAAATAACTATTCGTTTAAAACTACAAATCGAAAGATGTTAAACCAAATGGCCAATCATGCGTCCAGGGTTCGTTCATTTCAGGAAGCCCATGGTGAAGAAGAAGTCGAAAATTTTATTGATATGTGTCTTTCGATTGAAAATTTAATTGATGTCCATCGGGCGAAATCAAAAAAGGACATTTTGGGATTTCTCATCGAGAATGCCAAATTGGAAGAATGGCAGCGTGAAGTGTTGTCGATGATTCGGGAAGAAGCGTATTATTTTGCTCCCCAAGGACAAACCAAAATTATGAATGAAGGGTGGGCCAGTTTTTGGCATGCCAGGATTCTGACGGAAAAAGTATTAAAGGACGCCGAAGTGATTGATTTTGCAGATCATCATGCAGCGGCGCTGGCCATGCAGCCCGGACATATCAATCCCTACAAACTGGGGTTGGAAATTTATCGAGATATCGAGGATCGATGGAACAAAGGAAAATTTGGAAGAGAATATGAGGAATGCGATGATTTGGATCAAAAGAGAACCTGGGATCGAAAACTGGGGCAGGGGATGTCTAAAATATTTGAAGTGAGAAAACTCTATAATGATGTGACATTTATCGATGAATTTTTAACGGCTGAACTGTGTGAACGGCAGAAGTTATTTGTGTATCAATATAATAAGCGAAATGGAACGTATGAGATTCAAGATCGTGATCCCACAAAGATTAAAGAAAAACTTTTATTTGGACTCACCAACTTTGGACAGCCATTTATCTTTGCTCAAGATGGAAACTACGAAGGAAAAGGCGAACTTTTTTTAACCCATGAGCATCATGGATTGGACTTAAAACTTCATGAAGCCAAAGAAACATTGGAGCGGATTTATAAGATTTGGAAAAAATCCGTCCATCTTGAAACCATCATCAATGGTGAAAAGCGCATCTTAATTTACGATGGTCAAGAACACAGAGAGCGCGCGGTGTAGAAGTCATCCTGAGGCCTGAAAGGCCGAAGGATCTCATTTTCTAAATTCTTTCAAAAAATAATAAGTAATGACTATCGTCGCCACAATCAAAAGCCCTGCGTCTAGCAATACCAAATGTCCCCAGTTCATATGTCATCCTGAGTGCGAAGGGAGCTGTTGCGACCGTATCCATTGAACGAAGGATCTTTATTTAAAACCAAAAAACATGCGAGTGAAGCAGCAAGTCCCGGATACAGCGGTTCCATTCCACACCATGACCAATGCATGAACTTATCTCCTATATAAAAGAATGCAGCCATAGACAATCCTCCAATCATAGCGCCCACACCGGCTTCACTTCTCAATTTTCCCTTCCACCAAAATCCCATCATGAGTGGGACCAAAAGACCCGCGCCACTTATCGTACCAAAGAGTTTCCAGATGGATTTAATCGACTGATAAAGTCCCAAAGCCATGACAATGGTCAATGTTCCTGTAAAAATAATGCCCAGGCGTGTCATCCAAACAATCTTTTTTTCAGAAGCCTGAGGATTTAGAATTTTTTGATACAAATCTCTGGCCAATGTGGAGGCAGCGACAAATAAATAGGAATCCACTGTCGACATAATCGTAGCCAGCATGCCGGTAATAAAAATCCCTTTGGCAACGGGCGGTAAAACCAAATTTGCCAAATGCAAATACGCTTGCTTGGGATCAATATCGGGAAGTGCGGCTCTGGCATAAATGCCGGCAAATGTGGTGCACACATCAAAAAGCATCCAAAAAACAATCGACAAAAGAATTCCTTTCTTTGCAATTTCTGGTTTTTGGGCAGCATAACATCGCTGATAAAAATTGGGATCCACCAAGGTCGTCATCGCAATAAATCCCCAAATGAGAATATCAGACACAGGCAATCCGCCGGTTAAACTGAAATGAGCCGCAGGGGCATGTGTTGTTAAATAATCCCATCCCCCCAATTTAAAATAACAAAAAGGGATCATGAGAGCGATCCCAACGCACATCAAAACAAATTGTGCAAAGTCCGTATATACGTCGGCCTTAAATCCTCCCATGATGGTGTAGGTCATCGAAAGAAGACCACCCAAGACAATGCTTACGCTCAAACTCAACCCAAACAAAATTTGAATCATGACTCCCAGGGAAATGACATAAGCAATCGGAACGACATTAAAAAAATTAAAGACGAGCCCAATCTTTCTCGCCGTTCGGCCGTAAAATCGGTCCAATTGATCTGGAAGTGTCATCTGCCCCGATGTCTGAAGACGAACCGCCAAGAATAAAGCAAATACCAAATAGGACGCATACCAAAATATTCCTTGGGTGAGCCAATTGTATAATCCCGATGAGTACGAAATTTCTCCCACGCCAATAATGCCTCCGTACCATGTGGAGACCAGCGTTCCTACGAATAGGGGCAGAGTCAATTTTCGCCCCATTAATAGATAATTTTCAATGGTGTTGGCGGATCGAGATGCCCAAATCCCAATGATTTGGGTAAAAATAAAATATCCTGCAATAATCAGGATATCGATAGGTGATAATGTAATCATTCTTGCTCCCTTCGCTGGCATTATCCAGATCAGGTTCAACGGGTCATGGGATTTTTTGCTGCATTATCCCATTTCTCAGCTCCATTCCATGGAGCTCCCCGAAACTGATTCGAGTTACTTTTGCTGTGTTAAAAGCTTTCGCAATTGCTTTTCAACTCTT
>CAZDSE010000235.1:3515-3744 GCA_964507905.1 uncultured bacterium
TTGCGGTTCCTCAAAAAGAGAAACTGATTTGGGAAGGTCGACACTCACACGGCCGTCATATGTTAAATTCAATGTCAGCCGAACGTCCAACCGATCCGATACAAAATAATTGACAGATTTGACCAAGATTTCTGCGTCTAATTCTCTCGAATACACCTTTTTCTCTAAAAGTGGTGTTAGGCTCTTTGAGATATATGCGGCCAAAGCGAGAGGATTTTTTTCGGGATCA
>CAZDSE010000236.1:0-3739 GCA_964507905.1 uncultured bacterium
CTTGCCAATGTGTTTTGTAAACTCCGAAGTCACGTTATAGGTAATTTCCCCATAAAACAGTTGTTTAGAGCGTTGCAGATCATAATATCCACCATTGCTATAATATTTAATATCCATCAGTTGAATGTCATCATTGGATCCATTCAGAGCCTGATTTATTTGTGTGGCCATGTGGGTGATATCTTGCCCAACCGTGGCAGAATTCATCCCAATCGAATTGTAGAGCATAATCGATATCGGCGCATCATTGCTCATGATTCCTTCAATGATAAAACCATATGAGTTGGTCTCAGGTGCAAAAACCACATCGACCACAGATCCATTTTTTAGCCCATTCAAATGAATGATCCCTGGCCCGGATTCATTGAATATAGGCAACATATGTACAGCTCCCACTGTGGTGGGTTCACCGATGAGGAATGAATTCTCAAGTTGTTTACTTTCTTTCGTCTTTTCATTCGAATCTTTGGCATTCTGACCCGATGGATTTGGATTTAAAGGGATGCCATCCATATTGGGTGGATATCCCCATGCCATTTGCAATGCACTGAGCATCAGTATTCCCAAAATCCAAAAATGTTTTTTTGTCGTCATATTCATTTCCTCCATTTTATTAAAAGAATAAGAATCTCAGTATTCCTGATGGCATGCTTCTTCTGATGAATCTGGACTGACTGTAACATGCTCTACATGGCCTATCACTTCATCATCCTTACCATATTCATCATTGCATTGATGATACGCTTCCATAAAAGTATCCTCTCTTATGGCCCCTCTCACAATGATTGCGTCACCCGACATTTTGATGGATCTGACGCCAGATCCTGGGCTAACATAATATATACACTCAACCTCACAGATCCATTCTCCTGCCATCTCAATTTGTTGAGTTTCTGAATTTTTTGAAATTGTTTTACCCTCAAGAGCCGAAACCCTTTTTTCCAGCTTTGAAACTTGCTTGGTTAATTTTTTGACCAGATCACCCAAGCTTTCATCCTTGCTGAAACCGACTTGAGCATTCAGTATAAAAAGAATCCCCAAAACTCCTAAAAATCCAAAAACAATTTTCATACCTCTTCCCTCCTTGTGTTGAACCAGACGTGAATAATGCAATGAACGTGCCAGAGTATTTTGGCTCCCGATGGACCATTAATCAGGCACAAATGGCAGGTTTGACGGATATAATTGAGCACAAAACACTGCCTATTTATTAGGCAGCGTTAGAAAGGTAACACTTGACCTTACACTCAATTTTCGCCGAAATCTGAGTGTGAGGTTAAGTTGTATTTTTTTCTAGATACAAAATCACAGATATGCTTAACTCTTGAGCCTAATGGCCGCCAAAATCAAAGGCATCATTTATATAGACGGAAAGATCTTCCCCATTGAGAAAGCCCAAGTCCCCGTCATGGATCATGGATTTCTATACGGAGACTCCATCTATGAAACGTTTCGAACAGTTGGGGGATATCCCCTTCAATTGAATGGACACTTAAAGCGATTGGAGAGGTCGGCCAAAGCTATCGAACTTAAGATCCCTTACAGCTCAGATCGTCTTTGTAAAGAAACATTAAGAACAGCACGTGCCTATTGGAAAACGTTTGGAAAGAAGAGATCCTTCGCGCAAAGCGCTCAGGATGACAAGGATGACATCTACCTCCGCATCATCATCAGCCGGGGATATGGGGATATTGGATTTGATCCAAAGTTGTGCCCAAAGCCACGCGTCATTATTATTGCAAAACAATATCACCCCTCACCCAAAACCCAATATGAACAAGGGATTACCGTGGCATTGGTCCCCATCATTCGAAACGCACCAGAAGCCATTAATCCCAACATCAAATCGGGAAATTATTTAAACAATCTGTTGGCGTATATTGAAGCCAAAAAAATGCACGCGGATGATGCGGTGATGCTCAATAGCAAAGGACATGCGACTGAGCTCACCACGAGCAACTTTTTTATGGTCAAAGATGGAACCATTTTTACTCCCTCCGTCGATTGTGGAATTTTGGAGGGGCTGACTCGATCGCTTATTCTTGACATCGCTCAAACAAACCACCTAAAATTAAAAGAAACGTGTATTTCAAAACAAGAGATGCTTGATGCAGATGAATGGTTTCTCTCAAGTAGTCTCAGACGAATACTTCCCATAACGAAGTGCGACGGGAGAGATATTGGAAATGGGAAAGTGGGTCCAGTGACTCAAAAACTCATCCCATTATTTAATGATGCGATCATCGAATGTATAAAAAAAGAATATCAACTTTCCGATTTTCAATATTCCTTCTAAGCACGCTTACATCTTGCGCCACCCAAAAAGTAAAAATTGATTTAACGGATGTTACAATCCCCAGCGAACATTTGAGCGTCTCTGAACGAGGCACTTTGATTCATCAAAAAATAAAATACTTTTCGGAGCTGAAAGAATCCACAGAAGGTGAGGCACAAGAAAAACTCAATACCGCTTTGTCTCTGGGATATTTGTATTGGCACAATAAAAAATTCCCAGAGAGTCGACATTATTTTTCATTTATATTGCCCCATCATGAATATCCCTTCCGCGACTATGCCCTATTTTATTTGGGCCAAATTGCATTGAAAGAAAAAAATTGCTCATTGGCAACCACGTATCATGAAACACTGGAAAAGGAATTTCAAGAAAGCTCAGTTGTCCCACGCTTTAAAGATATCCTTGATAAAGAGTGTAAAGCGCTATTGGTTGAAATGCCAAAAGCCCAGAAAGCATTAAAACGATTTCAAACCATCTCTCTATTTGATGAAGCGATGATTTATTTTGACACACGAGACTACCCAAAATCCATTTTGAGTTTTCAGACCTATCTCACCAAAGCTCCGAAAAATGACCCCAAAGTTGAGGAAGCTCTGACCACATTGGCCATTATACATAAACGCCTGGGGGATGACTTAAACTATGAAAAAACACTTTGGAAATTGGCAAGGCTCAATGTGGAAAATCCAAAAAAATTTCCCTATAACCCCAAGTGGCTTTATGAGGTCTCCAAATTTTACTGGAACAAAGAAAAGATATTGGCCGCTAAGAAATATTTCTTAAAACTGGCACAATATCGAGAGCATAAATATGTGGGTCAGAGTTTTTTTGTATTGGCAAAACTCGCAGCCGAAGAGAAAAAATTTGAAAGGGCCGCCACCTATTTGGACAAAGCACTGGAATATCCCTTATTTGCTACGAAAAAAGATGAAATACACTATCTCAAAGCTTGGTATCTGTATAAGGCCGGCCAGTGGGATCAAGCCATCGAAGCCTTTCATGAATTTATATCCGATTACAAGGAGTCCGATTATTTAAGCACGGTCAAATATTGGCTGGCAAAAACATATGATAAGAAAGGCGACCATTCATCGGCCAATAAATTTTACGAATCCTTGATCGAAGAAAATCCATATTCGTACTATGGCATTCGCTCATTGGGTCGACTTCAACGAAAACCGCTGACCAAAGATATTGGAAAAATTGAGTCCTTTCGAATCTCAAAAAACTATCTTCGACTTCTACATCCACAGCTTTTTGAGCGAGGACAAAAGTTGATCAATCTGGGGCTATCCGATGATGGATCTCAGGAATTGGCGCTATCTGCATCGTTTGATGATATTTTTAAAACACATTGGAAGTTTCAATACTATTTCTCATCTTTATTTCAACAGGGTGGAGATTTTGTGTCTTCATTTGTCATTTTAAATCAACTGCAAAAGG
>CAZDSE010000237.1:0-3721 GCA_964507905.1 uncultured bacterium
CAGCCAGCGCTCATCCTCACTCAAGGCAAAAGATGAAAACCTGGCAGTCTCATTCTTTGGTGGATTGGGGTATCCAGGTCCCATGGTTCCCATATCCGGTTCGGACCCAAAATCTCCTCTGAATACTCTGGATCGTATTGTTATGTCAGGGAAGCGACTTTCAAAGTCCCGGTAAGTTAAGAAATCATCCGTCATGATGACCAGCTTTGAATTCGATGGGCCAAATTTTATTTTTTTTATGGGCTGATCAGCAGGGAATCCTTTATACGAAGTCAATAATGCAAATCCAGTGGGATCCTGGTTTTTTAGCTGATCCTGAAATGTAATAATTTGTTTTATTTTGTCATCTGATTTTGTAAGCAGATCGGATTTATCTTTATTGTGAAATGCAATGCCAATATAAAAGTAGGGATTGTCTTGTTCTTGAATCCAGACATCCTCTAGAGAAAGGGATCGTATTTTTCGAAATTCTGGCATTTTCCAGATGGGCAATATTTTTTTTAAAAACTTAAGTTGACTGTCCAGCTTTTTTTGGGAAACTGTACCGTCATTGAGATCGGTGAGATAGGCTTTCATTTCTTCGATGACTTGGGCATCAGTGACGTCCCCCGCTTTCGCTGGGGGCAGGCTCTGAGCCTGCAGCGCGAAGGATCCCAACATGCAGATCATGAGAGTGAGAAAGAAAATATGAAAAAGCCCATTATTCAGTTTCACTTCTTTTCTCCTTCTGCCGAAGAAGTCCCATGGGGATCAACTTTGTTTGGATCAATAAGATAAAGTAACCCAAGATCTGGTTTTAAAGCTTCCCAAAGATCGATAGTATCATCAGTCTCAGTTGCTGAAATGTGGTGGATGGCAAGTTTTTGGCCATCTTTGTTGAAATGAATCGAATGATAAACATATTCACGTCTATCATACTCGCGGTTTGTATCTTGACTAAATACACTGGCCCCTGTGTGCGTATCATATGTAGCAAGAATCCCTGAGCCGCTTAAGCTGTACAAGAGGGGTTCTTGGGGGTGGAACGCCCATGAGTTTAATCTGACCGGTTCAGGAATTTCAGATATTTTATTAAACGATGGAAGTTCATACAGTGATGTGACATTGGCATTTGTGTCCCAGTTGTCGATGACCATCATTGTGCCGTTACTATTGTATAGCAGACTAGAGGCGTGATTTTCATTGGGCAACAATGTGGTTATGGAAGATCCGGGATTCGGACCAATGACCTGAGAAAAATCAATGAATTGAATTCCTTCCTCTGTGAGCCGAGCGAGCTCTGGCCCTGTGGGATTAAAAGTCAAACGGCCATATGAAAAACTCATAAGAGGGGAATATTTTTTAACATTCTCGGTATGGATAATTTTTCTTTGTTCCAAATTAAATATAAAAATTGTATTTTCCACTCCAGATTCCTTATTATCACAAAGAAAAAATACATTCTTTTTATCCTGAGAAATAATGATTTCGGTCCAGAAAGGATATTGCATGTCAACTTGAAAGGTGTCGATGAGTTTGGGGGGGAAATCGCTCGTGTCAAAAATGGCGAGATAGTTATCGGGTTCCCATATGCCCAAAAGGAGTCCATCGGGACTAAAGGCCACAGAGCCAGCACCAAAGAATTCCTTTATCTGTAGAAAGTTAAAATATGTTTTTCCATCCGAAGAAACGGCATAGTAGTTTCTGACTGCTGTGTATTTTTCTCTCACTTTTATCGTTGGAGTATTTGTTATGACTAAAAATCTAAGGTTTGGATCGATGGCCTTTATATGGACGTAATGAGAAATATTGCTGGTGTTGTCGAATTCGGCAATTGGTTTTCTTGTATCCAAGATGGTTAATGTTTTGGAAAATGAATGGCAGCCCTTCAAGGAATTTCTAAACTCTTTTGCCCGGCGAGTATATTCGGCATAGAGGTCTTGAGAGATAGATGGATTTTTATTAAAATCGGATGGATAGGATTCTAGCGAGTCATTATGAAATGCAATGGCCGATACGAAGAATGGATTGTTATCTTCAGTATTGAGAACCGTCTCCAAAGGCATCTCCCTCAATTTTCTAAATTCACGATTTTTCCAGAGCCCTCTCATTTTTTTTACGGTTTTCATCTGTTCAGCCCGTTTTGTGGCATTGGCGGCATGATCTCCATTCAGGTGAGTGAGATAATTATTCATTTCTTCTATGACTTGGTCATCGGTGACGACGTCATCCTGAGCGTGGAGTGCGAAGGATCCCAACATGCATGTCACGAAAGAGAAAATCAAAAAAGGATTTCTCACTTTTTTTCTCCTTCCGCTGTCGGCGAAGGCTTAGGGGCAAAAGGTTTTGGTCCAGTGCTTGGATCAATCAGTAAAATTTGATTAAAGTCTAAAATTGGAAGAGTGCGTTTATAAATTTCAACGGTTTGATTTTCGAGTAAAATGGCCATCCACACCCCATCCGAACTAAATTCGATTTTTTGGGAGCCTGATGAATCATCTAGAACTCCTCCGCCATAGTAATCTTTTGAGAATAGATTAGCCCCCTGTTCATTAACGACATTAATAGAATCGCAGCTATCGTAAGCGGTATAAAATATACGCGTATGGCTCATTAAATCACCCAATGGGCTGTAAATAATATCGCTAGATTGAAAAGAGCCACCTCCCCCCAAAATGGGGGATAGAGTTTCGCCTGTATCCATGTTCATTCGATAAATTGTCTTTGATGCGCCATGTGTGTATGCCACTATTTTATTTTGGGGATCCAAAGCCACTTCATAAATCCTTATATGGACGGGTGCTCTTCTGCGTTTGGTTTCTTGTGTGACCAGATCATAAGTCAAAATGATCCCCGATTCTGTCCCCAAAGCGATTACAGATTCTTTGGGATTAAAAGAGATAGCAGAAATTCGATCATCCTTAATCATTGGGATGAATGTGATTTCTTGAGTGGTCAGATTTTGAACTTTAATATTTGATCCAGATTCAATCCAGGCCAAAAACTTTTGATTTCGACTCACATCATACGCGTAAAAAGGATATTTCAATGGGGGAGCCTTCTTTTCATCTTTGGTAAAATCCCACAATATTAATCCAAATCCAGACTTTTCATATGCAGAACGAGATGTCATATAAAAATGTTTTGTTAATTTAGAATCATACGCTGAAGTGAAAACATACTGGATGAACTCATCCGATAACGCTTGGCTGCTGACAATTTCGTTCGAATTTAAATCGCGAATAAACATGAAAGGGACGGAAGGGCACGGATCTGCACTGAGTCCATCTCGTTGGATATAGACGATCTGAGAGGGGACGTCTGTAAAGCCAATATCATCTGCAGTGAGAGTGGAATGAAATTCATACTCTGTTTTTCTTCCCAAACTTTGTCTAAATTGAAGGGCTCTGTTTAAGAGATCTGGATCTTCTGGAGATGGGTTATTTTTGATTTCAGATTCAATGTCCAGCGGGCTAAAGGCCATGGCCAATAACGCATAGGGATTATTCAAATGATTTTTTAATATGTCGTCCAATGGTTGAATGCGAAGCTCTCTAAAATCAGGATTCTTCCATAAGAGCGTTAAGCTTTTCAAAAGCTCTAATTGGTATTGGTGTTTTTCAAAAGAATTGTCATCTCCATTCAGATGATCCAAATAGTCGTTCATTTCTTCGATGACTTGTTCATCTGTGATGTGATCCTGAGCCCGAAGAGAGAAGGATCCCAGCATGCAGATCATGAG
>CAZDSE010000238.1:0-1559 GCA_964507905.1 uncultured bacterium
CAGCAGCGGATAAATACAGTAAAACAGGACATCCCAATCCTCCCGCACCCACCACCAACACTTTGGCAGATTTTAATTTTTTTTGTCCTTCAATATTAAATTCAGGAATTGAAAAGTGCCGACTGTATCGATTGAATTCTGTAGGTGAAAACTCCATAGCTTCCTATATTAATGAGGATTCTTGGTTCCTTCGCAAGATGAACAACAGGGGAGCACATGAAAATACTTAGCCGGACCGAAACGAACGGTAATGAGCATATTTTTAACAAAAATTAAAATACCCAAGAATTGCAGAATTCCAAAAAATATCCAAAAATAAGTAATAGAGGGTGTGTGAATTTGAAAAAAGTTTTCATATAAAGGAACAAAAATCATCCCGACCATCCCAATATTGGCAAGCCACCAGTGGGCCCTTTGATATTTTTCAGAGATCAATGGACTTGAGGCAAACCGGGGGAGGACATGATAAGACAGCCCAAAAATCATCATCGAAATCCAACCAATCACCATGGTATGGGCATGTGGAAAATGGATATAAGGGCGCCAGCCGGGCACGATCGACATAATAATGGCCAAGATCGATCCAAATAGCAGGTATAAAAGACTCGAAATTATAAATAACCGAGAGTATTTAGACATATATGGTTTCATATTTTTAATTGCCTATTAAAAATATGAAACTGATATAAATCATGTTTTGAATAAGATTTATCCTGGATAAATATCTGGTGTTTAAACATCGACTGATATTTTGGCTCCATGAAATCATAGGATCTTTGGGAGACCTTCCTTTATTCTTCATATTCCTTGTGGGGCTCACCCAAAACGTTCATTTAAATCCGTTAAGTATTCTATTTTGGAGTGGGGTGGTGCACGTGATCGCTGGATTGGTGTTTAAAATTCCTCTTTCCTATCAACCGATGAAAGCCATGGGAATTTTTGCCATCACAACTGGAGTGACCCAAGGTGAGTATCTTATGGCAGGCTTTGTGCTTGGAATTTTAATTGTTCTTTTAAACAGTCTTCATCTTTTCCAAAAAATATATGATTTTTTCCCAATGAGTGTGATTCGGGGGATTCAAGTGGGTTTGGGAATTTTATTATTTAAAAAGTCGATTGAGTTGATGGCCGTGGGGGGGGCTTGGTCTCCTTTTTTGAATCTCGTTCCTCATATGAATATATCCTTTTCTTTTTTAGAGTTCCCAGGGATTCATATGACCTGGACATCGGCGGTTCTAACCATGATTGTGATTCAATTTCCTTTGACTGTGGCGAACTCCATTGTTTCTCCGGCTCTTCTCGTTCGGGATTATTTCCCCAGACATGAAATTTCTGCATCCAAAATTGCCTGGAGTGTTGGGTGGATGAATCTCCTTTTGTGTCCACTGGGAGCCATGCCGGCCTGTCACGGAGCTGGAGGTTTGAGCGCTCAGTATCGGTTTGGGGCCCGAACCGGAGTCCGTCTTATTTTTTTGGGAGCTATTAAAATTTTGTCTGCATTGTGTTTTGGTGCATTCTTTCTGGCTGTGGCATCGCATTTTTCAAAAATTCTGATGGGG
>CAZDSE010000238.1:1569-3703 GCA_964507905.1 uncultured bacterium
TTCGGAAAATAAAAAATGTTTCAGAAATCACGATTGCGATCGTCACGGCTGCTTTGTACGTTTTTTGGAATATAACCATCGCATTTATTCTGGGATGGGTTTTTTATAAAGTATTAAGCCAGTGGTTTAAAATGCGCTTGAAAGAATCGTAGGTGTTTGGGTTCATAGGTCATCTGAAGACCTTTGATTTTATTCCGTCTCAAATACACCCTTTGAATCGCGGAAACTGCATAATCAAAATGTTCTTGTGTGTAGACTCGCCTGGGGATGGTGAGTCGGACCAATTCCAGTTTGGGGTAACTATTTTCTCCGGTAACAGGATTTCTTCCCGCAGACACCATTCCTCGTTCCATCGATCGAATCCCACTTTCCATATAAAGTTCAGCCGTCAATGTTTGCGCTGGAAATACATCTTGGGACAAATGGGACAAAAACCGTTTGGCATCTAAAAATACACCATGCCCCCCGATGGGTTTTACGATGGGGATATCTGATTTTAAAAGTTTGGTGCCAAAATCTTGAATCTGAGCGATTCGGTGCTCGACGATTCGATCATCGGTTGTGTTTTCATACAAACCTCTGGCCATCGCTTCCAAATCTCTTCCTGCGAGTCCTCCATAGGTGTGCAATCCTTCATATATAACAACCATGGCTTTTGCTTCATTATAGAGATCTGGATCATTTAGGGCGAGAAAGCCGCCAATGTTAACGAGTGCGTCTTTCTTTCCACTCATGGTGCAGCCATCTGTGAGAGCGCACATGTCTCGTACGATCGATATAATGGGATGGGTGTGATATCCCACTTCCCGTACTTTAATAAAGTGTGCGTTTTCGACGATACGAGTGGCATCCAAATATATTTTAATTTTGTGTTTTTGGGTGAGATCCCGTACGGCTTTTAAATTTTCCATCGAAAATGGTTGCCCACCGGCCATGTTGACGCATGCTGCGATGCTGACATATGGAATTTTTTGAGCTGTAACTTTTTGGATTACAGATTCTAATTTATTGAGATCCACATTCCCTTTAAAAGGATGTTCTGATTTCGGATCGTGAGCTTCTTCTATAATGATATCTGCAAATTTTCCCCCCGCCAGTTCCTGATGAACTTTGGTCGTTGTGAAATACATATTTCCCGGGATGACATCCCCCTTTTTAATGGTGAGCTGAGATAAAATGTGTTCGGCACCTCTTCCTTGATGGGTGGGCACGGTATATCGATATCCGAAAACATCTTGAACCGCGCGTTCCAAATGTTCAAAGTTCCAACTTCCGGCATACGATTCATCTCCCATCATGAGTCCCGCCCATTGGTAGTCGCTCATGGCGGTTGTTCCACTGTCGGTCAGGAAATCCAAATAGACTTTGGATGCTGGAAGCAAAAAAGTATTGTAATGGGCTTCTTCGATCGCCAATCGTCGTTCTTCGTCGGATGGACATTCAATGGGTTCAATTGATTTAATTTTGTAAGGGGGTGGGAGCATAATTTTTTAAGTAACAAAATATTTCTAACGATTTTTAGATCACCCGTCATTGCATATCTTTTTAAATGATGACTTACATCATGTACAGCACTTTCCATATTGGCTTAAATCGCAAATAAGACTGATTTGGTCCCATTTATTTTTTATGGAATTTATTAAAAGAAATACGGATTATGGGTTGAGAAGCTTATGTTATATGGCTGGTTTTCCAATGGGCACAGTATTTGATCTGAGTCAGTTGGGGCATGAACAGCAGGTTTCTACTATTTTTTTGAGAAAAATTTTTCAAAAAATTGTAAAAAAAAATATTGTCCATTCATGTCGAGGACGCCAAGGGGGATTTTCTTTGGCGCGCAAGCCATCTGAAATTTCTGTAAAAGATGTCATCGAATCAGTTCAGGGTCATAGTGTTCTCAATAAGTGTCTGACGGGGCATTACCGGTGTTTCTACGAAGGGTCGTGTATTGCTAGAAAATATTTTGGGAAAATACAAAAAGAACTTATGGATCAATTCAGTCAATTAACGTTAGAAAAACTAGTTGTGGTTCAAAAAAATGAAATTCATTAGTCGTCGAAATTTCTTAAAGAGTGCTGGAGCCACAAGCGGTCTTTTGATATCGCAATGGGCATTGGGTGCCCCGATTCGATAT
>CAZDSE010000239.1:0-3694 GCA_964507905.1 uncultured bacterium
GCATCTGCCTTCCCTTTGCCACATCCAAACTATTCCCAAACAGTTGAGCAATAAATATCTTTAATGGAAGTCCCAAAAAAAGACCCGCGGCATGCTCTCGATATGCGGGAAAAATCCAATCGCCTTTTTTCATGGCCAACGCACTTCCTGCGACTGCTTCTTGGCCTGTACTTGTCACATAAAATCCAATCCGCCCTTGGCGTTGGAGATTTAAACATCGCTCATCTAACTGGCGCGTTAGCACCATGGTTCGATATAAGCGAACAAGATCAGCGTTTGAAATTTTAGGTTCTAATGAGCGATCGATGAGCGTGCCATCTTCTTTTAAGATTTGAATGAGCTCTGGCATTGGATTCCTCTTGTTAATGACTCTTGCGAAGCATGTGTTCTATAAACAATTCACCCGCACGGTAGGAACTGCGAACCAATGGGCCACTGGCCACAAATTTAAATCCTTTTTGAACACCCACGTCTTTTAGCAATTCAAAATAACTTGGTTCCATATACCGCTCGACATTTAAATGCTTCACTGAAGGTCTAAGATATTGACCCAGTGTTAAAATGTCAACATTTATGGCCCTCAAATCATCCATGGCATCATAGATTTCTCGCTCTTCTTCCCCCAATCCAACCATGAGTGAAGATTTGGTGATGATAGATGATTTATGTTCCTTAAAATATTTAAGCACATTTAATGTTTTTTGATATCCAGACTTATAATCTCTTACTTTCCTCGTAAGTCTTTTCACTGTCTCTAAATTTTGCGCCAAAACCTCTGCCCCAGATTCGAGTATGCAATCCAAAGATTCCTCTTTCACATTAAAGTCTGGCACGAGACATTCGACAATAATATTTGAATCCCTTTGTTTAATGGCTTTGACCGTATCTGAAAAATGTTTGGACCCACCATCAGGCAAATCATCGCGGTCAACGGATGTCAAAACGACGTATTTAAGATTCAGTTTGATCACGGCTTCGGCTATTTTTTCTGGCTCATCTGGATCCAAAATCCCTCTGGGATTTCCGGTTTTAACATGACAGAATCTGCACCCACGAGTGCATGTATCCCCCATCAGCATAAACGTGGCCGTCCCCCCATTCCAACATTCTTCAATATTGGGACACAGCGCTTCTTGGCAGACGGTATTTAAGTTTAACCCAGAAGAGAGCTCTTTTAATTCGAGATATTTTTTCCCTGATGGAATTCTAACTTTGATCCAGTCCGGCTTTTTTTCAGATAGTACTTTCAAGCACCTTTTATTTAACAAATTATAAAGTCAACGTCTATCGATTTATCCTTTACATGTGTGAACGATTTCGTTAATTTTTCAGTATGAAAAAAACGGTTTCATTGAGTTTGGTGATGGGAATATTCATCTTGATCGGGGTATATACCATCTATCATTATATGGATACCTCTACACAAAACATCCAAGCGCTTTTTACACTGGCCAAAGAACAAGCACAAAAAAAAGATTTTAAAAGAGCAATCTCCATTTATAAAAAAATACTGAGTTTGGATCTCAAAAACATGGATGCCAAAATTGCCCTTGCTCGAGCACTATCCTGGAATGGCCAATATAATGAAGCCACACAAACGATTGACGAAGTTTTAGACAAAGATCCCAACAATGAAGAAGCCCTAATCGTCAAAGCCAATATCCATGCATGGCAAGGAAATCATGATGAAAGTATAAAGCATCTCATGGCGTTGCTTAGCAAAAATCCAAAAAATAAAGTAGATGTCCTCTTAAGTATTTCACGGGTATATCTTTGGAAGAATAACAAAAACGAAGCCAAGGTGTATATAGATCAAGCATTGGCATTGGAACCTTCAAATACGGAAGCGAAAGAATTATTAAAAACATTTCAGAAGTAAACTTGCCCCTTTGTTATAAATGGATTTTTTGTTCGTTCGCGTTGGATCGTGGTCTTGGGTCCATGACCACAGTGAACGATGAGTTTATCATCTAATGTCAGAAGTTTTGTTTTAATGGACTGAATCAACTCATCATAATTCCCGCCGGGCAAATCAGTTCGACCGATGGAATCATGGAATAAAGTATCACCGACAAAAATATTACCATCGATTAGAAAACAAAGTCCACCAGGCGTATGGCCCGGAGTCGCAATCACCTGAAGTGATCTGTCTCCCAAGGCAAGCACTTCTCCCGCATCCACCGATGAATCAACAACCGGAGTTTCGATCTTTGACATTCCAAAATGGGCACCGACTTGTTCTAAATTTTTAAGCCAATAATTGTCCCTCTCATTTAATCGATATAAAGCTTTCGTCGCCTCTCGCAACCCGTGCGCTCCAGCAATGTGATCGATATGCCCATGGGTCGATAGAATTTGAAAAACACTCAGGTCTTTTTCTGTTAAATATTTTAAAATCTTCTCATTTTCTCCGCCCGGATCTATAATATATGCAGATTTAGTTTTAGAATCAGACACAATATAGGTGTGTTCTAAAAAAGGCCCTACCGTAAAATGATGAATTTCAAGACTCCCAAGATTCCCTAGTTTCATAGATAAAGAATATTTTATTCATCCTCAGCAAATCGGTCAATATAAGATTCAATGAGACCGATTAAGACGGGATTTCGATAACGTCTGACATCGTGTAGCAGCGTTCGAGCAGCCGGGACTCCTTCTTTCCCCACCTCTATTAAGAAATCATAAATCGCAGAGCATTCAAAAATCATCAGCGATGTGTCAATATCTTCTCCCGGTTCGTAATCATGAATGGTTAACATTTGTGTCATGAGATCAATGTCAATCACGTGATTGGTTTCCCACTGCGACACCAATTGGTTATACCGTTGAATCGCTACCCATACCGAAAATCCATTCACGACTTCGGGATCCGATTGGCCAACGTGTGGAGCCAGCCTCACACTGGATCCCTTTATAATTCTCAGATCTTTCTTCAATGCATCTGATAAATTTAAATTGGGTTTATGTAATATCTTATTGGCAATATCGGCCAAGATGTGAACGAGATGTGAATTTACATTCTCTTTTGTATATCTCACAAATGTTTCAATAGACAAAGGCGTCCCCATTTCGGCCAATGCATACATGAGCACAATATCTCTTTCCAAACCATTTTCCTCATCGTGACTTAACTCTTGATCATCGATTAAGTAATTGACGAGATCTGAAACCGCACTATCGCCCCTGCCAACCAAGACATGTAATGCATTCGCCATATCTTTGATGCCAATATATTGAATGGTTCCATCCTCTGAAATATTGGCATTTTCCTTGATACTCAAAGCCAACAAAATATCCTCTATTGGAGAATCAGCTGAGATGTCTCCGCGAAACGGTTTACTTTCAGAGTCTCTCTCCTGTTCGGCGGGAGGCACTTCTTCCGGTAGGTCATTGGGTACTTCGCCACGACCAAATCGCACATGATGCTTGTGAATCGCTTGAACCACATCTGGATCTGTCTCTCTCTGAAGTTGCCACTTGAGCTGTTCTTTCAAAACCGGATGATCTCCCACCAATTTACCAATCACCGCCACGGCTTCCAATCGCATTTTTTTATCTGTGTGCTGAATCATAGAACCAATAGTATCTTGAGCCCATTCTCGTTCATTCAGATCCGTGCTATTTAAATATTTTGCGATGGATCCAGCGAATGCATAAAAGATCTCCTGAATTGTTTTAATCAAATCATCCAATC
>CAZDSE010000240.1:0-3680 GCA_964507905.1 uncultured bacterium
CCCAAAAAAATCTTCAAACACATCCCCAAATAAATCTTCAAATCCTCCAAACCCTCCTCCAGCTTGTCCCTGTCGGAATCCCCCAAATCCCGCTTGTGCCCCTGCATGACCAAACTGGTCATAGGCTTGTCTCTTCTCAGTGTCTGAAAGCACTTCATAGGCCTCTGAGATTTCTTTAAATTTTTCTTCGGCTTGTTTATTTCCGGGATTTCGATCCGGATGGAATTGAAGGGCTAACTTGCGATACGCCTTTTTGATGTCATCTGTTGTCGCCGCTTTTGGAACAGATAGCACCTCATAATAATCTCGTTTGTGGGCCAAAACACGCCTACTTTACTTCTTTATAATCAGCGTCAATCACTTCATCTTCCGAACCACCACTATCTTTTTTACCGCCACCCCCTTTTTTGGAGTGCGCTTCATCATCGGACGAAGGTGACGCTGGTTTGGATCCTTTTTGGGATGCCTCTTTATATATTTGTTCACTCAATTTGTAGCTTGCTTGATTCAACTCATCCATTGCCTTTTGAATATCGGCAGCGCTATCACTACTCATGGATTTTTTGACTTTTTCAATGGCATCTTGAATGGATTTTCGAGTCGCCTCATCTACTTTATCGCCATATTCTTTGAGTGATTTTTCTGCTGTGTACACCAGAGTATCCGCTGTGTTTCTCGCATGAATGATTTCTGTCTTTTTCTTATCTTCTTCAGAATGACTTTCTGCGTCTTTCACCATTTGCTGAATTTCTTTTTCATTTAAACCACTGGACGATCGCACTTGAACCGATTGTTCTTTTCCCGTCCCAAGATCTTTGGCGTGGACATGAACAATTCCATTGGCATCAATATCAAACGTCACTTCAATTTGAGGAACGCCTCTCGGAGCTGGGGGAATCCCAACCAAATCAAATCTGGCCAACGATTTATTGTCCGGCGCCATTTCACGCTCCCCTTGCAGCACATGAACAGTCACTGCGGGTTGATTATCCGCCGCCGTCGAAAAAATCTGACTTTTTCGAGTGGGAATGGTCGTATTTCTTTCAATGATCCTTGTAAAGACTCCGCCCAATGTTTCAATTCCCAAAGACAAGGGCGTCACATCCAATAGAAGAACATCTTTCACTTCTCCTTTTAAAACGCCTCCTTGAATGGCAGCGCCTACTGCAACCACTTCATCTGGATTTACGCCTTTATTGGGTTCCTTATCAAAAATTTCTTTTACTTTTTGTTGCACTCGGGGCATTCGCGTCATTCCACCGACCAAGATCACTTGGTCAATTTCACGCGGAGAAAGTTTGGCATCCGTCATGGCTTTCTTACATGGCTCAACGAGTCGATTAATCAAATCACTGCACAGACTTTCAAATTTCGCTCGGGTGAGTTTAACCGTTAAGTGCTTGGGACCTGAGGCATCTGCCGTAATAAAGGGAAGATTGATCTCTGTTTCCATTGAAGAAGAAAGCTCAATCTTTGCTTTTTCAGACGCTTCCTTTAATCGCTGAAGGGCCATTTTGTCTTTTTTTAAATCAATGCCATTTTCTTTCTTAAATTCATCGGTCAAGAAATCAACGACTTTTAGATCAAAGTCCTCTCCACCCAAAAATGTATCTCCGTTGGTAGACTTCACTTCAAAAACTCCGGATCCCAGTTCCAAAACAGAAATATCAAATGTCCCGCCTCCCAGATCAAACACCGCAATTTTATGATCTCCTTTTTTATCCAGTCCATAGGCAAGGGCCGCTGCCGTGGGTTCATTAATGATACGCTCGACATCCAATCCCGCAATTCGGCCTGCATCTTTGGTGGCTTGCCGTTGACTATCATTAAAATAAGCAGGGACCGTCACTACGGCTTTCGTCACCTCATGCCCCAAGTAATCTTCAGCTGTTTTTTTCATTTTTTGAAGTACGAATGCAGAAATTTCGGGTGGGCTATATTCTTTCTCGCCCATTTTGACCCAAGCATCTCCATTGTCCGCTGCAATCACATCGTAGGCGGCTCTTTTTTTCCATTCTTGAACTTCAGGCATATTTTCTTTCCGACCCATGAGCCGTTTAATCGAATACACTGTATTTTTGGGATTTGTCACCGCCTGTCGTCTGGCCAGTTGCCCACTCAGCCTTTCCCCTTTTTCTGTCATTGCAACGACAGATGGGGTCGTCCTTGTTCCCTCGCTATTGGCAATCACTTTGGGCTCCCCCCCTTCCATGATCGCCACGCACGAAAATGTGGTTCCCAAATCAATCCCGATAATGACATCTTTTTTAGCCATACGTGTTTCCTCCTTAAATTTTCTTTTTGGCCACTACCACTCGCGCCACTCGCAGCAACCGATCGTGATAGGTATACCCTTTTTGCTCTTCTGAAATAATCGTTCCTGTTTCAACTTCCTCTTTTTCTTCCTCATGAATCGCTTCATGAAATCTTGGATCAAATTTCTGTCCCACACTGTCCACCGGTTTAATCCCAAATTTATCCATCACCGTTAAAAACTTTTTTAATGTTAGCTGAATGCCATCTTCCAACGCCTTAATCTCTTTTGTACCCGATGCATGATTCAACGCTGCTTCCAAATGATCAATCACTTCTACAATCTCTCTTGCCAAAAGCTCATTTCCGTATCGAATCAAATCCGCTTTTTCTTTCACGATCCGTTTCTTGTAGTTTTCAAAATCCGCATACAAGTAAAGCCACTTATTGTGCGCTTCTTGTAATTCTTTTTGAGAGTTCTTTTCCAGTTCCTCAATCTTCTTTTTTAACACCTCTTCTGGTGTTGGCTGTGCTGCTTTTTTATCTTCCACTTTATTGTCCACAATCTCTTCCATTTTCTACATAAACTCCAATAACACTTGGTTTAAAAATAATTTGCCTTTCGAGCTTAATTTGAGCACGTTTTGACGGGAGTCAAGAAAGCCTTTGGCATCCAACCGATCTATCTCACAAGCGTATGATTTTATTAACGATTCGTGGAATCTGTTTTCAAATTCATTTTCATCCAATCCTTTGTCCAAGAGCCTCAGCCGAGTCAGTAAAAAATCTTTTTTGGCTTTGTCTCTGGTCAAGACTTCTTCTTCTGCGATGGCTTCCCCATCTCTGGAAATTCGGATTTCATACTGCGTGAGATCTTCCTCATTATTCCAATGCTTTCCCCAAGGATGTGGCTCCGATCGCATGTAAGAAAATGCCCCCACCCCAAGACCGAGATAATCCTCCAGTAGCCAATATTTCAAATTGTGTTGACTCTCAGATCCCTTTTTCGCAAACGCTGATGTTTCGTAGTGACAGTAATTTGCATCCATTAACGCCCGTGAAATCCATTCATACATATCCGTTGCTCGCTCGTCTTTGGGCAGATGGGGAAATAAGGGATTGGTGGCATCTATGGTCAATGCATATGTCGAAAGATGGGGTACATTTAATTCAATCGCCTGTTTAATATCAGCCCTAACATCTTCAAGGGTTTGATTCGGTATTCCAAAAATAAAATCCAAATTAAAATTATTAAGACCACATTTTATCGCATTGGAAATGGCCTCAACACTTTGTTCCTTAGAATGAACTCTTTCCAAAGTCTTTAAATGTGTTGCATTAAATGTCTGTACCCCAAAACTCAGCCGATTGACTCTGGCATCCGCATATCCCTTTAGTTTCGAATACGTGACGGAGCAGGGATTCAC
>CAZDSE010000241.1:0-3673 GCA_964507905.1 uncultured bacterium
ATTAGAAGTGTTTATCGGCGGTTGTATTGTGTATTACTTTTATTTTTTACAACATTTGGAATTGTCTCGAGTTCTCATGATTTTTCTTTGGTCTGTGGTTGGAATTTTGGGATCCTATGGGGTGGCGTGGTTTGGAATGCGACTCAATACCTACGCCAACAGTCGAACGGCATTTGCCTCTCTTCAAGGGCGTCCATATCCAGTGATGGAAATTCCGTTGAGATCTGGGATGTCGATTGGGGTTCTTTTGATCTGCGTTGAGCTGATCATGATGATCTTTATTCTCCTTTTTATTCCCAAAGAGAGTGCAGGGGCATGCTTTGTGGGATTTGCCATTGGGGAATCTTTGGGCGCATCGGCTCTTAGAATTTGCGGGGGGATTTTTACAAAGATCGCAGACATTGGTTCTGATCTTATGAAAATTGTTTTTAATATTAAAGAAGACGACGCGAGAAATCCCGGGGTGATTGCAGATTGTGTCGGTGATAATGCGGGGGATTCTGTGGGACCGACAGCCGATGGATTTGAAACTTATGGCGTAACTGGTGTTGCTCTCATTAGTTTTATTGTGTTGGCGGTGGGAATGATCGTTGGATCCGATGGCGCATTGAGCTTGGGTCCCGATGGGGCCAATCTTCAGGCGACTCTCATTATTTGGATTTTTACCATGCGGGTTTTAATGATTATCACTTCGATTGGATCGTATTGGGTCAATAATAAAATTTGTCATATGCGATTTGCGACCAAGGACAAATTTGATTTTGAAGCGCCTCTCACATCTTTGATTTGGTTGACATCTCTCATATCCATTGGGGTGACATATTGGGTCAGTCATCTTTTGCTCTCCGATTTGGGAAGTGGACTGTGGTGGAAACTTTCAACCATTATCAGTTGTGGGACCGTAGCAGCGGCTGTGATCCCTGAATTTACCAAAATTTTTACGTCTGCCAAATCCAAGCATGTCCGAGAGATTGTTGCAGCCAGCAGAGAGGGTGGGGCAAGTCTCACCATCTTATCGGGGCTTGTGGCGGGTAATTTTAGTGCATTTTGGAAGGGGCTTGTGATTGTGTTTTTGATGTTTGTTGCGTATTTGGCGTCATCCACCGGTTTGGATTCATTTATGGTTTATCCAACCGTTTTTGCATTTGGACTCGTGGCGTTTGGATTTTTGGGAATGGGGCCTGTGACGATTGCCGTCGATAGTTATGGCCCTGTAACGGACAATGCCCAATCTGTGTTTGAATTGTCCCAAATCGAACAAATACCCAATATCAAATCAGAGATTCAAAAGGAATATGGTTTTTCTCCGGACTTTCAAAAGGGTAAGCATCTATTGGAAGAAAATGATTCGGCGGGAAATACGTTTAAAGCCACAGCAAAGCCCGTTCTCATTGGGACGGCTGTGATTGGAGCGACGACCATGATTTTTTCCATTATTTTGCTTTTGAATTTAAAACTGGACCTTTTAAATCCAAAAGTTCTTTTGGGATTTATAACCGGTGGTTCGGTAATTTATTGGTTCTGTGGGGCATCGATGCAAGCCGTTACGACCGGGGCATATCGGGCGGTTGAGTATATTAAGCAACATATTCGTTTGGATTCGATGCAGAAAGCAGATGTGGAAAAATCGAAAGATGTGGTTCGAATTTGCACGCAATATGCACAAGCCGGGATGATCAATATTTTTGGCGTTATTTTTTCATTTACTCTGGCGTTTGCATGTTTTGATGCCACATTCTTTGCGTCCTATTTAATTTCCATTGCGATCTTTGGATTATTTCAAGCGATCTTTATGGCCAACACTGGAGGCGCTTGGGACAATGCCAAAAAAGTCGTTGAAGTGGATCTTAGGGAAAAAGGGACAGCCCTTCATGCGGCAACGGTGGTGGGAGATACCGTAGGGGATCCATTTAAAGACACTTCATCTGTTGCTTTAAATCCAATCATTAAGTTTACGACATTATTCGGACTTTTGGCGGTTGAAATTGCTGTATCTGCTGAGACGGCTGCGCTTTGGATTGGGTCTGTGTTGCTTGTCGTTGGTCTATTTTTTGTCTACCGATCCTTTTATGGAATGAGAATTACGAAGGCGGATTAGTCGTTAAATAGTTCATCCATTTTGAATATTAAAAAAGATCATATTCTCATTTATACGAGTGCGCTCTTTCGCTCAATGGCGACTGCATTGACGGGGATTATTGTTGCCATTTATTGGGCGAAGGTGGGTTTATCTGTTTTTCAAATTGGAATCCTAACCACCGTGGGCTTGGGCGGCGGAACACTTGCAACGTTGGGGGTCAGTCTCTTGGGGGATCATTGGGGTCGAAAGAGAATTCTTCTTTTGATTTCATTCCTATCCATTGGGGGTGGCATTGCACTCGCATTTATTTCCAGTTTTTATCTCCTATGTGGGGTGACTTTTTTGGGAATGGTGAACGGAATGGGCCGAGATCGGATGGCGGCATTTTCATTGGAGCAATCGATCTTGTCATCGGTTTCAACGGTAAAAGAAAGAACATGGTCCTTTGCGACATACACGTTGATTGTAGATATCGGTCATGCACTGGGTGGTCTGGCAGCGGGTATCCCATTTCTTTTGAGATCCTATGTCCAGGTCAGTGACGTGATCTCGTATCAATGGTCTTTTTTGGTGTATTCTTTTTTTCTATTGGTGAGTGTGTTTTGTTATTTTGGACTTTCACGATCCGTTGAACTGGATCCAAATCAACCCAAAAACATTTCACATGCGTCATTAGAACGGGTGAGAAAATTTTCTTCCATCTCTTTTTTTGATGCACTGGGAGGTGGATTCTTGACGAGTTCGCTTGTGGCATATTGGTTTTTTAAAACCTATGGGGTGACAGAAGAAGTGATTGGGATTCTTTTCTTTGCATCCCGGATTGCCAATGCATTTTCTTTGGTGGCCGCCACCAAATTATCAGAAAAAATTGGGCTCATAAACACCATGGTGTTTACGCATATTCCCGCAAGTGTGTTGCTGATCGTGATTGCATTTGCACCGCCTTTTTGGATGACCTGTTTGCTTTTTTTATTTCGAGAATGTTTGGTTGAAATGGATGTCCCCACCCGTCAATCCTATTTGGCGTCGATCGTAAGCCCCCATGAACGAACTTTTGCGTTGGGGATGGTGGGATCGGTCCGAAATTTGGGTTGGACCATTTCTCCTTCTATCGCTGGATTTTTTATGAAGGGTCTAAGCCTATCCGCTCCCTTTTTTGTGGGATCTTCGATTAAGATATTTTATGACTTGTGGATGTATAAGGTTTTTCGTAAGATTCATCCGGAGTAGGTGTGGACACGCCATTTGGAACAAATGGCGTGTCGACTAAAACATGTTAAGTGACCATTCCAGGAAAACTTATTTAGGAAGTTCTTGACAGAATGTCGTTTATATGCGACTATATGGTTTAGATGAAGACCACTGTTCGATATGTTGCATATGATGGAAAAGAGCCTTTTACAGAGTGGATATTAGATCTTAAAGATCGGATGGTACGGGCAAGAATTTTGGTCAAGATTGATCGATTGGCTCAAGGCAATACATCGAATGTAGATCCCGTTGGAGAAGGAGTGCATGAGCTTAAAATAAATATTGGACCTGGATTTAGAGTGTATTTTGGAAATGATGATCCCCTAGTTATTTTATTAGCTG
>CAZDSE010000242.1:0-1079 GCA_964507905.1 uncultured bacterium
AAATAGGCAGTTTTACGAATGCGTCTTAAAAACTTACAAATTTGGATTTTTTTTGGTGTTGCAATACTCCTCTTTTATTTCTCTGCATTCCCCCTCATTATTTTGGTTTTTAAAAGTCTGCTACCGACACATATTGGCGCATACTCTGAAATCTTCACCAAAAAATCGAATTTTCTCTCTATATGGAATACGTTGACATTATGTTCTTTAACCACACTCGTCTCAGTCGCCATCGGACTTCCGCTGGCTTGGATACTTTCAAAGACAGACATTCCCCGCTCCAGCCTCTGGAAAACCCTCTTTGCCATCCCCTATATTCTGCCACCCTATATCGGGGCCATCGCATGGATTAAATTATGCAATCCCAATTCTGGAATTTTAAATGAATTTTTAAAACAAACTCTGCATCTGCCCTCTTCGCCTTTTAATGTTTATTCCATGGCAGGGGCGGTTTGGGTGCTTGGGATTTTCTTCTACAGTTTTGTGTTTTTGGCCTGTTACTCGGCATTTCAAAAAATGGATCCCACCCATGAAGAAGCAGCTCTGATGTGCGGGGCCAATCAGAGAACTGTTTTTCGGACGATTACATTGCCGCTGCTACTTCCATCACTGATGGCCGGAATTATTTTGGTCTTTATGGCCGTCGCTGCTTCGTTTGGAGTTCCAGCTCTGCTACTCATGCCCCAACGAATCTTTGTTTTAACCACAAAAATTTATACAGATATTTTAAGTTACTCTGGAGGCTTGGAAAAAGCAGCAAGTTTGTCGACCATTCTCATGCTGATTGGATTAATCGGCTTGTGGTCGTCTCAGAGATTTCTAAAAAATAAGCGCTTTACGACCATCACGGGAAAATATCAAAAGGGAGAACCGGTTCGATTGGGACAGTGGAAATGGCCTGTTCTCATCGCATTGTCCGTGGGTTGGTGTTTGATGATTTTTCTGCCATTGATCACCATTGCCATTTCGTCATTCAGCATTGAAAAATATATGTATGTGTTATTCACCCTTCCCGCCACTCATAAAGCATTTGTGAATAGCTTAACTCTTGCGTCCCTCTCTGCATCCATTGCCATACT
>CAZDSE010000242.1:1089-1717 GCA_964507905.1 uncultured bacterium
TTAATCTCCTATATTTCGACTCGCACTCAGCTTTTTGGAAAAGATGCTTTGAATATATTTGTCACACTTCCCTATGCAACACCCGGAACCGTTATTGCCATGGGACTCATTATTGGATTTTCGGGCCTCATGAGACTGAATTTGTATAATACGCTTTGGATTCTCATCATTGCCTATATTGTAAAATATCTTTCATTTGCCGTTCAAAATACAGAAGCGTCCTTTCGTCAGCTCGATCCATCATTGGAAGAAGCGGCCCGCGCATCCGGTGCCGGTTGGTTAAAAACGTTTACCTCAATTGTGATTCCAATTTTAAAACCCACTCTGATCGCTTCTTGGTTTCTGATTTTTATGCCGACATTTAGTGAGCTCACCATGTCCGTTTTATTGGTCGGTCCCAACACCGAGACCATCGGAACCGTTCTTTTTAATTTACATAGCTATGATGATCCCCAAGGAGCATTGGTTCTGGCGACCCTCATTGTCATTGTACTTTTGTCATCCAATCTGATAGTTAAAAAAATAACAAGAGGGCAATACGGTGTCTAAGGTCACTTTAAAAGAAATCTCCAAAAGTTTTGGATCGACGGTAGCGGTTCAAAAAACCACACTCACTATAGAATCTGGA
>CAZDSE010000242.1:1727-3618 GCA_964507905.1 uncultured bacterium
CATTTCATTTTTGGGACCATCCGGATGTGGCAAAACCACTACGCTTAGAATGATTGCGGGATTGACTGAGCCAACCGAAGGTGAATTGTCGATTGGTCAAAAGACAGTTTACAATCGATCCCAGCATATTTTTATTCCTCCTGAAAAAAGAAATATTGGAATGGTATTTCAATCCTATGCACTTTGGCCCCATATGACCGTTTTTCAAAATGTCAGTTATCCGTTAAAGATTCAAAAAAAATCAAAAGATGCAATCGCCTCGAAAGTAAAACACTATTTGTCCATGGTTGGACTTAGCGAACTTGAGCAAAGATACCCTCATGAACTGTCCGGTGGTCAGCAACAGCGAGTGGCATTGGCGAGAGCTTTGATCCGAGAACCTGAGGTCTTGCTCTTGGACGAACCCCTCAGTAATTTGGACGCCAAACTTCGCAAATCCATGAGATCGGAAATCAAAGAACTTCAAAAGCGACTCAAAATTACAACCGTCTACGTCACCCACGATCAAGAAGAAGCGCTCACGTTATCTGATGTGGTGGTCTTAATGAATCAAGGTACGATTGAACAAATCGATTCACCCCAAAATCTTGTAAATCATCCAAAGACTGAATTTACAAAACAATTTCTATCTACACATTAATAAACTACGCCGCTTTCTTTAACGGAATCGTACTGAAAAACTTAAGCAGTTCGTTCTTATACGCATGGGCGTCTTTGAAGCCTTGGTCGATAAGGGCTTTGGCATAATGGCCTTCGAAGAGAATGTAGCTTAAAAAGTCTGCACCAGAACTGACGGCGGGACCCAATCCTTGAATCAAAAATGACAATGTTTTTGGAATCTCACTTTGAAATGGAAGCGCCAACTGTCCCAAATCCACACTCGGGCTAATGACATCGGCAGTTATTTTTTTGAGTCGGTGTTCATGGGGGGGGATTTTATCCAAAAGGGCATTGATCCGATTTAGGACGGCCAAATCAAAATCCAATGGATCCATAAAGATCGTATTAAAAATCATCCCCACAATCTGAGATACGGATGGATAGGACGCCAGAGGTGTTAAGTACTCTCTCGTTTTTCGGCGAATATGAACCACCAATATCTTGGTGGCCCCCAATTGAATGGCAGAAGACAAAGGTGCTGTGGCTCTGACAGATCCATCTGCATAATAACTATTTTCCAGTTTTATAGATGGAAATAAAAATGGAAGAGATGCCGATGCCAACACATGCTTTAGTCTTAGTTTTGTTTCTCGACCCGCACGTCTGGGCCTGTCCCACTCTTTGACCCCAGATCCGGGTGACGATTCAAAGAACGTCACCGTTTTTCCGGTCCCATATTGCATGGCTGAAAGTCCCAATGCCCGAACCAATCCGGATTCGATATTTTGTCTTAAATATTGCGCATCTTCTTCAAATACTTTTCGCAATAACAAATAAAGTGGAGTGGTATCCAGTAACGATTCCACATGTCGCTGCCGTGTGTAACGCCCCAACGTAAAGTTATACACGAAATTTCCAAATACTTTGATCAAAGACCAAGCGTCGGTTTTAAATACCTTATCAATCTTTAGACTTCCCCATAAATCACAGAGTTGTAAGATGGCTTGATCAAATCCTTCATGGGCTTTTAAGGTCAGGAAAAAAGCATTGATCGCGCCCGCAGAGGTCCCAATAAAAATGGGAGATTCTGGAACACATTTGAGCTCAGTAAAAATATATTTTAAAACCCCGAGCTGATAAGCCGCTCTCGCCCCACCCCCGGTAAGCATAATGGCCAGTCGATCTTTGACATGTTCATCCACATTGCTCTTTTCGGCAGTTTTCGCACGTTTCTAAAGTACTAAAATTATTGACAATCTTTCCTCCTCTGATTAGTTTACAGGCTTTGTCA
>CAZDSE010000243.1:0-1788 GCA_964507905.1 uncultured bacterium
CCCAATTTTACGATTAATGCCAGTCGTGCGTTCATTCAAAATTTAGATTCGATTCCATTCCCAGATTATAGTTTGGTGGATGTTAAAAAATATTCAATGTATGGACAAAAATACACACAAAATTTCCAGTTTCGACAATTTCCATTTGCAGAAACCATGTCCTCTCGAGGATGTTCGTTTAAATGTACTTTTTGCAGCTCCAATGATTTATACGCAGGACGTCCCACCATTCGCTATCGATCTCCTCAGAATGTGTTGGCGGAGATTGACATGCTGGTCAAAACGCAAGGGACGAGAGAACTTATTTTCTTGGATGATAGCTTCTTACAGTCCAAAAAAAGATTTATGGAGATTATGCAAGGCATCATTGATCGTCAATACGGTTTATTATGGAAATCCAATAACCTGTCAATTTTTCTCATGGACGAGGAAGTCGTTCAAATGATGAAAAAAAGTGGCTGCTACCAACTGAATGTATCTATTGAATCCGGTAGTCAGAGGACGTTGGATGCCATTAAAAAACCAGTCAAACTACATAAAATTTCCAAAACCATTCAGCGAATCAAAGACGCGGGCATTGAGCTGACCTCGAATTTTGTCATCGGATTCCCTCATGAAACAATGGAAGATATTCGTGAGACATTTAAATATGCCGAGGAAATAGATATCGATTTGGTACTCTTTTCCATTGCAACACCTCTTCCGGCAACCGAACTGTACGATGAAGCCATCAGCGCTGGAGCACTCCCTGAAGACTTTAATCTGGAAGAATTTGAATTCTATGGTTTTGGCCGAGGGGTCATCACAACTCCAGAATTTACACCGTGGGAACTACAGGTCATGCGTGCCTTCGAATGGGATCGAATTAATTTTAAGACTCAAGCCAAAAAAGAAAAAATTTGCAGCTTACTTGGAATCAATATGGAAGAATTAAATCAATGGAGAAAGGACACTCGACGTGCTCTGGGAGTCGATGTCAAATCTTCGTCTGATTTTAAACTGACCACTCCTGGTGAAGCCCCGGATGCCACGACCAATTTGAAAGTCGCTTCTGTGGCATGATCCTAGTATTGGGAGCGTCCGGTTTTTTGGGACGCAACATCTTCACATCTCTAAAGTCAAATCATATAAACGTATCTGGAACATATCAATCCCATCCTGCCTCTGGATTGATCCATTTTGATCTTGGCATAATCCCGCTATCTAAACTCGATCTGAATTTTAATAAAATTTCACACGTTATCTTTGTGGCAGGCAGCCATGTCAAAAAAATAGATGACGTCAAACTCTATTGGGATCAAATTTACAGAACCAATGTTGTCCGGACCATTGAAGCAATTGATTTTTGCTTTAATAACAATATTACGCCTGTTTTCATTTCTACCGATCATGTCTTTGATGGAGAAAAAGGATCTTATCGGGAATCAGACGAACGACATCCCGTCACTTCTTATGGAAAAATTAAATTTGAAGTCGAAAATTTTATTCTTAAATCCACTGCTCCTTATCTTTTGCTACGCATGGGGAAAGTATTTAGCAACAATCCAGATGATGGAACTATTCTCACAGACATCCTAAAATCATTACAACTCCATCCTGAACAAAGCACATGTCATCGTTTCTCCAATGACCAATGGTTTACCCCTTTATCCATAGAAGACTTATGCGATTGGACATATTTTTTAATTCAGAAAAAAATTACCGGTATATTTCATTTGACGTCATTTCCAAAGATCACTCGGTATGATTTGGCTCTGGAGATATCTCACTATTTTAAATTAAAATATT
>CAZDSE010000243.1:1798-3609 GCA_964507905.1 uncultured bacterium
GCTCCATTAATGACTTCAATGTTCTTGAAAAACGTCCATTGAGAATTGACCTGGATGATTCTAAGTTTCGAGCATTAACATCGATTCCAAAAAGAGATGTGTTTACTTATTTAAATTTCTAAGCAAATTCTAAATGATTCTTATCCACGCTCAGGTAATCTAAAATAAGTTTGTTGTTGGAGTTAACAACACAGTGATGGTTGCAATGCTTGGATGGATTAATTTTAAAAAATTTCTCCTTGTTGGTCATCCAAAAATCTCTAAATCGCTGCTCTTTTATAGATCCCAATAAACCCTCTTGCAAATTGTACGCTTTGTCATGACAAGAGTAAACATTGCAATCTGCACCAATCACAGGTGTGATTTGAATATAAGGACACCAGCTGTACTCCTTATCAAATTTTTCTTCGAGCAAATGATATGAATCGAATATTTCAAAGTCTTTACTTTGAAAATCCTGGATGGCCCTTTGAACTTGATCTTTTACTTCAGGAAGTAATGACCGATGATAGGCATTATTTTCAACCCCATCGTTGCTAACAATAATTGGAGAAATTTTAATGCTATTGACCCCAAGGTTTTTAACTTTCTGAACCATATCATAGATGTGTGTATGATTCTTATTATCCACATTCATCATGACACCCAAGTAACAAGGCCCATTTAATTTTTTAAAATTCTCCATATTGTTCATGACCGTCCCAAACTCCTTTGGTGTCACCCCCCGATACTTGGCATAGCTTTCGCTGTCCCACCCATCCATTGAAATTCTGAGCCACGAGCCATGTTGAGAAAAGACTTCCGCAATCTCGCCAGAAAGCCTTGCTCCATGGGTCAATGATGCAAATTTCACTGGGCTTTGAGAAAGTTTTTTGACTGTTTCCAACAAGAACTTATAGTGAAATGGATCCCCTCCACCACTGAATGTGACTGACTTTACGCCAATTTCTGCAACATCATCGATAATCTCCATCATTTTTGGAAGAGGAATAAAATCTCGAATCACCATATCTTTGCCCAACTGCAAATTTTCCACTCGATAGGCACAATACCAACAATCATGAGCACAAACATTGGTTGGTTTGATTCGGATTTGAAGTGGTGGAACAATTTTACTTTCTGACTGAGAAATTGAATTTAAATGCTCTTTATAATGAAAAATTTTCATTCTGGAATACAGTGCACCCATTTTTATCTTCCCTCTCTTTCAATTAATTTTTTAATCTCATGTTTAATATATTTCACAGATAACCCATTGAGTTCTCTCATGTCATCATACGATCCATACCCATCTGGATAGGCTTTAAGCCCCATGCGCTTAAATTTAATTCGCTGGGTACGATTCAGATACCCCTCTTCCAAAATCACACTGGCCACTTCACTTCCGAGACCCCCAATAATCATATGTTCCTCAACCGTTAAAATGGCTTTGGTTTCTGCTGCTGCTTTGCCAATTATTTCTCGGTCAATCGGCTTTAAAGTATGAAGATGAATCAGCCGAACGGAAATTCCTTCTTGTTCGAATTCTTGAGCGGCTTTTAAAGCTTCATGTGCCATATAGCCTGTCGAGATCACCGAAACATCTTTTCCATCATGTAAAACAACACCCTTGCCAACATTAAAATCATATTCATTTTTTGAAATTTTCGGGATATTTCCAACAGCCAACCTCAAATAGACGGGACCTTGAATGGCTGCCGCAGCTCGGGTTGCTTTTATTGTTTCAATGGGATCCAGTGGAGAAAACACCGTCATATTGGGAATTAACATCATCAGCGCCAGATCTTCACATGCATGATGCGTCGGTCCCA
>CAZDSE010000244.1:0-3300 GCA_964507905.1 uncultured bacterium
GGAGGCCAATGCGTTCTTTAATAAAGTACTTTCTCCTGAACAAAAGAAGATTTGGAAAAAACTAAGAGAAGGAAAGCTCTAAGAAGTTATCTTTTGCCAGAAGACTGGTAGGGCTTCATATTTCTAGAAAACTGCAAAAGCAGAAGCCGTTGCATCATCAAAAGCCATTCAATCCTTTGCGAAGGAGTTAACTGCCGAGAATGATCTAAATCCTCATCTGATAAAGGCGAAATTCTTACAATAAAAGGGAAATATTCGTCTTCAATGCCCCAGTTCTTATTTTCCCTTTTTAATTTTTTTAAGCTCACGAATATCCTCCAAATCTTTTGGACGTCCTGCCA
Source organism: uncultured bacterium (assembly GCA_964507905.1). Taxonomy (GTDB): domain Bacteria; phylum Bdellovibrionota; class JACOXK01; order 2-02-FULL-40-11; family 2-02-FULL-40-11; genus CAZDSE01. Next base: position 342 of record CAZDSE010000244.1, read on the forward strand.
TTTTTTTTAACTTCAATAGCTTTTCGATGCTGGCCACTGGGCATTTACGCCCAAATAAATTAAGCCACACAATATCCTTATCGGCCATTTGAAATTGATTCTCAATGAGTAAATCTACGACCAAATAAGGCTGCTTTGAATGAATGAACGATATCGCCTTGGCGTCTTTTTCTCTGGCCAATGAAATCAGCTTGTCAGGATCAATAAACTCTTCCTTTCGAATAGGTTGACGTATCATAAAACCCAATTCATGTAACACTTCCCATGCGGATAATAAATCCTTTCGGTCGAGGGTAATTACAAGATCCAAATCCATTGTCACACGGACGACTCCATGTGCAATGGCAGCAAAACCTCCAATGATGACATGCTGAATTTTCTTTTCAGAAAATCGATGCATTACATCTATATATTCAATTTGCGCCATATAAAAATTGTAACAAAAAATATGATGAAAAGAGAAGACAAATCATTCTCATAGATTTACTACTTTCGATTAAACAATTTCATTCCTTTTAAATGACTCAATATACTTGAAATCGCAGTCATGGATTGCTCGATATCTTCTTGAGTTGTGTACGGCGAAAAACTAAAGCGAATGGCAGAAAATGCTTCATCTTCTGTACATCCGATGGCCTTTAAAACGTGGCTCGGGCGCCTACGCTTCATATTGCAGGAGGATCCGGCTGACGCATAAATCCCCTCTTGTTCCAAAAACCGAAGCATGATTTCGGAGCCGATGCCGATGAAAGAAACATTCAGGATATAGGGAGATCCTTCATAAGATGAATTTATTTTAATTTTATGGGGCAACTGCTTTAAGCCTTCTATGAATTTATTTTTTAAATTTTGAGTTTTTTCGAATGAATCCAATTGATGACTTAAAATTTCTTTGGCGGCACAATGAAATGCATAAATCATTCCCAAACTTTCGGTCCCGGATCTCAAACCATGTTCTTGGCCACCCCCAAGTAGAAGAGGTTCTAATTGAACTCCCTCTCGCATTATCAATGCACCGGCTCCTACCGGACCATGAATCTTATGAGAAGAAATGGATAACGTGTCTATAAAAGAAAACTCCAACGGCACTTTCCCAAAGGCCTGAACCGCATCCACATGAAAGTGAATCGCATGATTTTTATTTTTGATAATGCTTCCAATTTTTTGAATGTCTTCAATGGTTGCAATCTCATTATTCACTGCCATGAGTGATATCATCTCCACATCATCAGTTAATTTAAGTTTCAGATCTTCAAGATTTAAATGCCCAGAAGAATCAATCTTTAGAAATTCCAACTTAAATCCCCTCTCACTCCATTTTTCCAATGTCCTTAAAATGGATGAATGTTCAATGGGAGACGTTAGAATTTTTCCTGTCTTTTTTCGACTTAAATATCCACTCAATCCCAAATTATTCGCTTCTGTTCCGCTGGCCGTAAACACCACTTGCTCTGGCTTCACCTTAAAATGATTGGCAAAAAAATGATGTGCTTCATTGAGAGTATTGGCAGATTTTACTCCAAGCTCATGTAGCGCCGATGGATTTCCGTGGGGAGTCTTATAGAAATGGCCTAAAGCTTCTGCCACACTGGGCAAGCAAAAAGTGGTTGCGGCATTGTCCAAATAAATCATCTGTTTTTCTCCATAAGAGTAGACATCCAACCTATTTTTTTGGCGTATAAATGTTCAATACAATTACATACGGGATATGATCGCGCAGATCGGATGCATCTGTTGTGATCGTAATCCGTCGATAAGGCGGCATTAAGACATATAGGATTTCTGCATTCCAGTGATGTGAAATGGACTTAAAATTTTCCAAAGCATGCGCCAAATTCTCTTTATTTCCTTGAGCATAAATTGTAGAAAATTGTCGAACGTTGTCGGAATCAGTCGGCAATCCCTGAGGCACTTGCACCTGCCCATGAATCGGCTTTAAAGAATAATGTTGGTCGGGATGCAAATACGTCGTATTCAAGAGCTTGGCCAAAGAAAAATCACACAGGATAGTCTCCCACGTCTCATCATTAAAAAGTTCCTTCGGATGACTCACCTGTAACAGTCTTGGCAATTCCTTTTCCGTCAAATAATGTCCCTTTAAAAAATAAAAGAATAAAAAAGAATTCCCATAATATTTGGGAGAGCCATCATTAAACTCTTCCAGAGCCTGAGACGGATCTTCAAAATATTTGGACACTTGATATTGCGGAATGTAACCCGTTAGAAGGTATCCCCACAATTCGGCCAATCCTTCCTCAATCCAAAGGGGACGCACAACATCATTCGTTTGAGAAAACAAATGAAAAAGCTCATGCGCTATAAAATATAAAAGTTTTTCTTCTCCCAACCCATCCATGTTGATCAGCAACACATCCATGCCATAATTTTCGTTATATAATGAAGAATAAAACGCCTGATACCGGTATTCTGCTTTTTTGTTGGACGACAACCGCTCTGTGAAAATGAAATGAATCGGAAGATTGGGTTTGGTTTCTCGAAAAGAAAACAAATTAAAATAGTTTTCTAAATAATCATCTTCAATCACATGAGCAAACTCTCGGGCCAATTCGATGGTCAAAGGCCTCGAATTTTTCATATCTTCGTAGAATATTAGGGAATCGGTTCGTAACACTTCCCTTCCCTCTAGGGAAGTAAATGTCCCCAAATATGGGTCCAAATAGGGCAGTTCCTTGGCATTCAGGGCACTCAGTCCTGAGAAAGCCCATCCCAAAGCCATTATGAAAGCACTATATATGACAAATCTCATCTTGATCATTACCAAATGGTAAAGGAATTTTAATAATTTTCCAAAATACCGGTTGACATATATGCGATGCTCATTTAATTAGCAAGTCATATTTTTTAAAAATTATGAATATGACCATTTTAAATTATAAAAACTATCGAGACTTTTTAAAAGATTTCTACGAAGAAAAGAAAAAAGAAAATCCCCGTTATT
>CAZDSE010000244.1:3310-3602 GCA_964507905.1 uncultured bacterium
TTTGCGGTATTTGCCAACAAAGCCGGCTTGGCCTCGCCCAACTATTTAAAGCGCGTAATCGATGGCAGCCGAAATATTACCCACAATAATATCCGAAATTTTGTAGTCGGCTTGGCACTCCCCAAAAAAGAAGCCGATTTTTTTCAAAACTTGGTTTTCTTTAATCAATCTGGCCAAAAAGAATCCAAGGAATTTTATTTTGGCGAACTATCCAAAATGGCTCAAAAAAGCGATTCAAATGCATTTCAGGTGGACGCCGATTTTTATGAATATCTGTCCAATTGGTTTTATG
>CAZDSE010000245.1:0-3572 GCA_964507905.1 uncultured bacterium
ACTGTCGTAACTGACTGTCCGATCTTTGATCAGAGGAACGCTGGGATTGGGATCATCATAGGATGAAGACCAGCCGACGTAATCATCCACGTATCCATTGTTGTCATCGTCTATGTGATTTCGATATTTGTCATTGCCATTCGCATCTTTACCGGATTCACCTGTATTGATCCAAAAGCGATTCAAAAATTCGGGATGATTGTAATCAAACCCCGTGTCGACGACGGCCACAAGCGCGCAAGTCGTATTTGGATTTGAAATAATTTCAAGATCTCCTTTTGAAATATCCACATCAAAGACCGAGGGAACTGGAGGAGTAAAAGCAAGCGTTTCTCCCGTATTTCGCAAATGCCAAAGGTTATTTTGAGTCGAGCTAAATTCTTTGGAAAGAGTTTCTGTTTCAAGATAGTCAGTGGGTTTTAATACATAATTATATTCAGAAGATCGAACCTTTGGATTGTCCTGAACGATTTGTTCTTTGAGGCTCATGAGATCCAATGTATTTCCAGGAAGTTGCTTATAATGAGCGATCCCTATAGCGGTGTCATATGAGGCAAGCTCGATTGCATAATGTTTTTCAAGTGATTGAACATCATTCAGAGAAGTCCCTCGTTCAAATGATATAATTAAATCATCCGCAATAATCTCTTGGCCAATTTCATCCATGACCACTTTGACTATTTCTTTCATTTCTCGTTTTTTATATCGCTCACGTGGCTTTTCAAGTTTCTTTGTGGTTTCTGGCTCGGTCACTCCTTCAGAAGCGGGTTCTCGATTAAACTGTTTCCATTCAATCTTTTCCTTGGGTTTGGACGAGGCCTTGGGTTGTCGTTTCGTGGTCGTGTCCCACGCCAGACGATCAGGCGATTTTTCCGGGGATTGGTTTTCTTTAAAAAGAACCACAAATGAAAAAACACACACCATGCCCACAAGTATCAGCATTAAAAACTTAGAATAATTTTCCATAGAGACTGGACTTCTCCACCAACGTACTGGTTATAATCAATACTTCTATGATACTTGGAAAAAGAACAAATTCAATTTATTTTCGACGGAAAAATTAGATTCTTAATCCAATTTTAATGAAAAGCACGATTCTTCATAAAATCATACAGCTGGGGATAAAAGTCTGTATATTTGAGCGGGCGAATATTGGCTCCCTTTAAATCGTTTAATAGGTTGGGATCCCGATATTGACCTTCGTGAGTGAAGTAGTCGAGATGCTGCCCAGTAATTTGGGTGATTTTCGCCACCTGTGGAATCTTCAATATTTTTAGGATTATATTTTTTAAGGCAGAAAAGTGAAAGGGCGCAATACCTCCAATGAGTTTTACAATAAAGCCAAAGAAGTCTTCAGTGGTGGGTGGATTTTGATCTGAAATTTGATACGTTTTTCCTTTGGATTTTTCCTGAAATGCCAAATACCCCATGACTTGGCACACATAATCCACAGGGACAGTATTGACCTCACAATTCTTAAATCCCAAGTTGGGAACCAATCTTAACAAATATCGAATTCTATGAAGGAACTTCATGACCACATAGGGTCCGTCGAATTTGTCTGTCTCTCCAGTCTTTGAATGCCCGACGACGATGGCTGGGCGAAATATGGTAATCGGCATTTGATTCATTCGATGTTTGACCAAAACTTCGGATTCATGTTTTGTGGATTCATAGAAATTGTGAAAGGATTGTCCCTCTTCGAGTTTATCGGGGGTAATCAACCCTTTTTGATCTCCAGATACATAACAGGTCGATATATGATTAAATCTTCTAAGAGCAGGTGAAGACGAAAAAAAGTTTAAAATATTTTCAGTGCCTTGGACATTGACTCGCTTGGCTACTTTTTCAGGTACGGTTAAGTCATAAATGGCCGCCAAATGAAAAACCATTTGGACTTCTGTTTGAATTCTTCGAATGAGAGCCGGATCTTCTATGCCCAATTGTTTGTTTGTGATGTCACCCGGGATGATTTCATGGCGTTTAAAATCCAAATTTAAGGATCTAAAGTCATCGTTGGCTTTGATGAGTTGTGTGGGATGATCCAAAAATAAAAACTGAATGTCTGGATGTTGTTCCAATAATGTATGAGCCAAATATTTTCCAATAAATCCCGGAAAGCCTGTAAAAAATACTTTCATTGATAAAAAGTTGTAATCATTTTGATCATGAGAAGCAAGCATATTAACGAATGAACAACATCAGAATTGACTTCCCGCAAAGCAATATGCTACACCCATCTACATATCGCGGGGTGGAGCAGCCTGGTAGCTCGTCGGGCTCAAATACTGAAATGCGGACGCTGATTGGATATTTCAGCAATGGGCTGTACAGAAGGAAACTTTTGTACGATCATCTGTCAAATTCGGGGAAACCGGTGGCGTGGTAATCCCGAGCCAAGCCTTGCAGTAGTTTTGCAAGGAAGGTGTAGAGACTTAACGGCAGACACCCTTTGGGGTGAAGAGAAAGTCCAGACCACATGAAAAGCGAAAGCTTGAGTGGGATGCATAACCCGGAGGTCGTAGGTTCAAATCCTACCCCCGCAACCATTTGAAACCCACGTCTGCCAGAATCTGGCAGACGTGGGTTTTGTTATTTGAGACGGTTGTATTCATGTGCGGAGATTGCATCAATTATTCTCCGCATTATATGCGATGAATAATCTTGCATTTGCGGAGAATAGCTGTCATAATCTCCTTATATATAGCGGAGATTAAAACAATGAAATATATCCATGAACTCAAAAAATGGCCTGCGTTGCACTGGGATCAAGAACGCCTGGCCGATCCACTCGCCAGTATTCGCCATCGCCAAGGACGGCTGATTGGACGGATGGAAGGGCTTGGATTCCAACTTCGAGCTGAGGCCGTGCTTCAAACGCTGACCGAAGAAGTGATCAAATCAAGCGAAATTGAGGGGGAGCGGCTTGATCCAAAGCAGGTGCGCTCATCTCTAGCGCGACACCTTGGCATGGATATAGGGGGATTGACGACCGCTGATCGAAATGTCGAAGGAGTCGTCGAGATGATGTTGGATGCTACTCAAAACTTTAGTCGTCCTCTTACAGATGAGAGGCTGTTTAGTTGGCATAGTGCTTTGTTCCCAACAGGTCGTAGTGGGATGAGTAAAATTCGTGTGGGGAGCTGGCGCAACGATAGCGAAGGACCCATGCAAGTTGTGTCTGGTCCCATCGGAAGGCAACGTGTCCACTTCAAGGCGCCAGAGGCAAGTCGATTGAATCGGGAAATGCGACTATTTCTTGCGTGGTTTAACGGTAAAAAACCACTTGATCCGGTTTTGAAAGCGGGCGTGGCCCACTTATGGTTTGTCACTATTCATCCGTTCGATGATGGCAATGGTCGAATTGCTCGTGCAATTACAGATATGGCTCTGGCCAGGTCAGAAAATAGTCCACAACGTTTCTATAGCATGTCGGCGCAGATTTGTTCGGAGCGGAAAGCCTATTACAACATTTTAGAGTCCACCCAAAAAGGTGGCCTGGATGTTACGACCTGGCTTGAATGGTTTCTAGAATGCCTTGGCCGAGCGTTTCAAGGAGCAGAGACAACTCT
>CAZDSE010000246.1:0-690 GCA_964507905.1 uncultured bacterium
AATTTTTAAAGTTGATTTCCGTCCATGAGCAAAATCGGCCGATATTTTTATTTGGCCATAGTCTTGGTGGCTTGGTGTGTTTAAAATATTTGGTCAATCTTCATCGCAAAGGGGGAGTGATTCCGACTGGAGTGATGTTGTCGAATCCGATTTTAAATTTGGCACTGCCTGTACCCCAATGGAAAATTGTGGCAAGTCGGTCTTTCGCAAAATTGATGCCCAGAATTCGATTTCACAATGAAGTGAGTCTGGCAGAGTTATCCCATGACCCAAAAGTGGGTGAGGCATATATGACAGATCCACTGACCCATCAAAAGATTTCAGCGGGAATGTATTGTGACATGATCAAAACAATGAAAGATGTCCAGGATGAGGCAGGGCTTGTATCGAGTGCCATGTTATTTATGGTGGGAAGTGAAGACCGAATCATTGATCCAAAAAAGACGGAAGAATTTTATTCAAATTTAAATTGCGACAATAAAAAATTAATTGTGTATCCGGAATATAGGCATGAACTCATACATGAAATTGGCAAGGAAAAAGTATTTTCGGATATGGAGAGCTGGCTTGATCAATTTGAAGCTAAGTTTCAAGTTTTGCCACGAAGTGGACATGAAGGGTCTCATCCATGAGCGATCGATTGCTGGAACTCCTCAAAGAAAAATCCTATATGAAGAAGAAAGTGATTTT
>CAZDSE010000246.1:700-3572 GCA_964507905.1 uncultured bacterium
CCTGAGGGGATGGTTTTGATTGGAAGGAAGATATTTAATCTGGTAAGTGGGCAAGTAAAGGCCGTCGGCGGAATCACCAGTGGAGCGGATCCGCTGGTGTGTGCAGTCGCAGTTGTCAGTTTTCTAGAAAAAAATCCACTGATGGCATTTTTCATTCGGAAAGAATTAAAAAAACATGGAACATCTCAATGGATTGAAGGGGCTAAGAATTTAACACCCGGAATGCCTGTGGCCATTTTGGAAGATGTGGTCACCACGGGAGCGTCTACGCTCTTTGCCATTGAAAAAGCCAAAGAATTTGGGTGCGATGTGAAGCGTGTCATCTGCGTTGTCGATCGGGAAGAAGGTGGCGCAGAGGAAATTCAAAAAAATGGGTATCGATTAGAATCTCTCTATAAAAAAACTGATTTTATTTAATACAGAGCTCTCTCCAAATGATATTGTCTGAGATCTTTCAGGCGAGTGTGAAAATGTTCAATCTTTTCGATCCATGTGTCCAAAGACATAATACCGTCATTCATGGATTTATATGCATGAGATGCAAAAGATGCCGGACGATATGTGAGTGGGGTAATGCTTAAGGGGATTAAGGTCTCATCTTTAAATTTCCTACAGAGTTTCAATGCTTCTTGAATGGCGCTATCACTATACTGTTCCATGTGATGAATATTATTTTTGGATAAATCACTTTTTTGATCAAATGCAGCGGACAATAATAAGTATTCGATTGTGGCTTCTTCAAGAATATGGCGCTGAAGCAATTGATCCATCTCGTGTAGTCTGCTGCTTAATTCATCATCCAATATGCGAAGGAATATATCTAAGTCGGATTCGTAGACAGAAGTGCGTTCAAGCCATCCTTTTTCTCGTAAAGCGAAACTTGAAAAGGCACGTCGCAATTGAGGAAACTGATTATGATCTTCTTTATTAAAACGGTCAGAAATCTCCTGCAGATCAGAAATATTTGTAATTCTCCTGGCCTCTCGATCAAACAGGATATGAACGGCTTCATGATAAAGAGTGGTCATTTCTTCATCGGTGTCATTGGCATAAGCGTCAAACAGAATAACATCCTTGGCCACGATATAACCATTGAGAAGGAAGCCCTGAGCATAAGACACTGCTTTGGCCCCACTCGGGAATAGACGGGTTGCGAAATCTCTGACAACTTCTGAAACCTCAGTATTTTCTAGGGAGGAATTGGGGGTTACTTTTACCGTGCGATACCCGGAATGATCCTGAGAAATGTGCTCGATGACAAGTACATGAATATTCTGCTCTTTTAGAAAGGAGATAATATCTGGAACTGTTTTTTTCTCTAGGAGTTTTTCAAAAATAGCGCGATCGTATTTTTTTTCAAACCAGGTGGTTCGGATATCTTCAGAATGAATACCATCTTGCGTGTGGCCAAAGGCTGGATAAAACATCGAGAAAATACTGATAAGTATGATAAATTTAAAACGTCTCATAATGTTATCTTTTTATGTTGAGTGCTTGGTTATCATTCATTACTCAGCATTTAAAATCCCATACTGTTCTTTGAGGCCATCAAAATGATATGGGCTCAATCCCGGATTTAAATGATGAAACATAACACTTTCAGCATCAGTGTCGGTGTCGAGCAATCCCAGATAATGACCCAAGGCATGGGTGACCACAGCCACGAAATTATATCGACTGTCATTTTCTTTACAGAGCACAGCCTCCCATTTTTTGGGATCCGAAATATATGACGACAATACAGGAAGATATGGGAAAATGGTTTCTTCATAACAATAGCCAGAGTTTCCATCGTTTAGGAATTTATCATTCATGAGTCCGATGTGCGTTTCTCCATAGTCCAAATGGTGTACGGTCATTCCAAGCCCATGTCGCTTTTCAACAAAGACCGTAGCATCCACCACATCTCGTTCTTTGGTGATCAAGGATTTGGGCTCTTGTGTGATTTCTTTGTGGATAAAAAGATCTCTGGCAATAATGCTATCTCTTAAAAATAAGACATTGCCTTGTTTTGGGTAATTAAAGGAAAAAGCCAGGGTTTCTTTTAGTGGGGCATACTTTCCCTGGATATCGAATACTTCTCTGGTTAATGCATTTTTCCACTGCTCTGTGGCGAAACGAACGGATGCATATTTTAAGTCGTCCTTCCACAAATCTTCGGATAGCCAAATTTCTTTTTTTGAATTTTCCAGTGCTTGAATGGTACCCAGCTCACGATGATGAGGTTCTGGATTTAAGAGGGCCAAGATGTTTTTTAATTTGCTTAAATTGAGTTGATCATCTTGTGTTTGCGCTTTTAGTTCCAGAGCTTCCAGCCGAAGAACCATATTTTTTTCGAGATCTGAATGGGCACGACTGTATTGAGGCAGTGGATCTTCTTCCATAAGTTCCGATGATGACCGCGCGATGGCTGTCCAAGGTTCTGGCACATAGGGTCGGGTAACGAAACTCACTCCCGCTTTTCGGTGAATATCTTCCATGAGTTTAAAATATTTGGATAAAATTAAATTCATCATCAGGGGACCGCTATATATAATGAGATCTTCTTTAGACTGAAGTGTCTGAGGTTTGGGAATCACTCGAATCATGGTTTCGATACTGGTTTGATGAGGACCCATGGCATCCAAAAGGGTTCGATGACACTCTTCTGATTTTACTTTTAGTTCTCCAATACAAGTTTGATACGAATCCAAAGCCCCACACATGACATGAAAATGGTCACTCAATTCTTTTTTATTGAGACGATTTGGGCTGGTTTCAGTAATATATTCACTCGTCAGTTCCGCGGCATTTTTTAAATATTCGTTTTCCGCATTAAACCATTCCTTATTTTGGGCTTTTTATCGACAATGCTGCATCCAAAAATGGTTGT
>CAZDSE010000247.1:0-3567 GCA_964507905.1 uncultured bacterium
GTCGTTCTGGTATGTCCTTGTTCCTGCCGAATGGGCATATCGGATGAAAAGGGGCGAAACGTGAGGCCGGCGCGGGAAGATCTCAAGTCCGATCCATATTCATCCGAAAAGAGCTATAAGGTGGCAAAAGTCCTTTTTAAAAATATTACGAAATCGTTTGATGCCAAAAGTGTCTTGGATGATTTTAGTCTGGAAGTTTATGATCAAGAGTTTCTGGTGTTGGTCGGGCCGTCGGGGTGTGGGAAGTCTACAACACTGCGTATTTTGGCAGGGCTGGAAGATCCGACACAAGGGGAAATCTTTATTGGCGACAAGAAAGTAAATGCCATTGATCCCAAAGATCGAGATATCGCGATGGTATTTCAAAATTATGCGTTGTATCCACACTATTCGGTATTTGAAAATATTGCATTTGGATTAAGACTGAGAAAAGTGTCCAAAGATGAAGTCAATCGACGGGTCCATGAAGCCGCTAAGCTCTTAGAGATTGAATCATTGCTGCAGAAAAAACCCAAAGTCCTATCCGGTGGTCAAAGGCAGCGGGTGGCGTTGGGACGCGCCATCGTCAGAAATCCCAAAGTATTTTTAATGGACGAACCGCTGTCCAATTTGGATGCCAAATTGCGTGTGGCCATGCGTGCGGAGCTGATGAATCTTCAAAAAAGATTAAAAACAACAACACTCTATGTCACTAATGATCAAGTGGAAGCCATGACCATGGGAGATCGGATTGTGGTATTGCACGACGGAAAAATTCAGCAAATTGGGAAACCCCACGAGATCTATCATACTCCTTCCAATGTGTTTGTGGCAGGATTTATGGGATCGCCGCCCATGAATTTTTTAGATAAGGGAAAATTGGTATTGGGGGTGAGACCGGAGCATATTTCATTATCAGGGGCTATTAAAGGTTCCTCTGTCAAAACGCCAGAACCCTCGCTTGAGATTTCAGCTCAATTTAAAATGATTGAACCGTTGGGGGCTGAATCATTGGTGCATGTCACATTGATGGATTCCAATACGGTTTGGGTGGTCAGATGTCCTGGCATTCCATCGTTTGAACCCAATCAGGCGCTCACTCTGAGTATTCCATATTCCGCCATTCATTATTTTGATGCGGAGCAGGAAGGCCTTCGAATTGAAGCGCCGTCACTGTCTGAAGTTCACAGTCTAAAAAAAGCAGCGTAATGGTGCCAGTCACCATCCGGTCTTTATGCTCCACGAGTTTGGAGCAATTTGGTTATCGGAATATTGCTTTTAAAAAAATTTAAATTATAGTGCCTCCATCTTTAACCGTGAAAGGGGGAATCATATGAAAAGTGTTATTGTTTGTTTATTGGTATTTTGGGGGGCATCAGTGAGTCAGGCCCAGTCGTCATCGCCAATGTCCCCTATGTCCATTGAAGATCGCGCTATTCGTGAGCGGTTGGTTGTCCTTGAAGAGAAGATAGCCAGTTTGGAGAAAATTGAAAAGGCTCTGGCAAATTTGGATGCGAAGATTGATCATAAGTTTGAATATCTCGATACGACATTAAATGAAAATCAGAGGGGGATTTATAGTCAATTTACCTACATCTCTGGAATGATTAGGCGACGATAGACGGGTGTATACTGCTCCCCTTCACATGAATCATTCCTGTGAATGTTTTTTCCGATCGGCGCAAATTATGACTGGCACATAATAATCTCAGATTCTCTGGATCGGATGTTCCACCCAGCGCCCATGGCTCGATATGATCCAGATGGAGAAATCCCTTCTCCTGACATTGCTTCCCAATGGGACTGACATATGTACATTCCCCCTTGTCTCTTCTCCATATTTCTTGTTTTATCTTCATAGGAATATATCTGGTTCTGGCTTTCATCCTATCTGCTATTGATAAAATGTCATTTGAGTCCTTCTGACGGGTCAGTGTTTTTGATTCACGCTTTTTTGGCATTTTTTGAAGTGGATCGATTCTTTTAAGTAAGGATTGAAATGCTTCTCGAACCATATCTTCTAGATTTCCTTGTGGTTATTTGTGAAGCCAGTGTCAGAAAGAAAGCCAGACACTTTTAATGGTGTCAGGCTTTCTTTCTGACTGACCTCTGATTGACCATTCTGGCTTATATCTTGTGTGTCTGCTTCCTCACTTTTGCCTATATTTTTACTCCCACCGTGGGAGTAACTTTTTTGTGCAGTTTGTGGCAGGTGAAGTGCCGCATGCTTTGATTGTTTCCTATACAAACGGCATGTCAGAAAACATCATATTGTAACTCATTGAAATGACGTATGCTTTTAATGGGTAGCCACCGTTTGATCAAAATCTTTACATTTCCAATTCGGCTTTAATAAAGGGATGTCCGAAAATTATAAGTAAAATCATACTGTTAGTATAATCCACACCTGGCACATGCATTGCATTATATATATGTAAAGGGTATCGAAGACATTAAAATAATATTAAAAAGGGGACGAGATTTATGAAAGCACATATTCAGTGGATGATTTTATTAATGGTCTCATCGTTAGTCATGAGTGGATGCTTCCACAAAAAAAATGAAGATGAACTTCAAAGTCAATTTGATGTAAAAGTTTTGCCAGTAGCACCCAGTGATCCATATTTGGATATTGTGGTGGCCTATGTGGATAATAATAATTTTTCTGAACTGCCTGTTCCCAGACTTAAATTAATTAAACCTGCAGAGTATGATGCAACGACCGGGTATAAATTCTTGGGACGCGCGTATTCTAAGGATTATCCCGGACGAAATGGATTTGGAATTGGTGTGAGCGAATATTTTACAAATATTGGTTCATACGATTACACATCCGATGGATTTAAATATTTGTTTGGGACGACATGTCAGCCCGTGAATTATTCCATCACATGTCCAACGGTTGAAAACAAGATGAAAACAGAACCTGTATTTTACAGCTATCCCATGGAGTATCGCGCAGTGGGGATTATTCCTCTATTTGAGTATGATTCTCCAGGAGGGATTGGAAGCGGTGTCAGTGGAATTCGCGGAGTGAGTTTTACAGTCAATTTTCAAGATATTGTGGGAATGCAACGGATCTATGGAGAAATCCCTTATCGAGTGATTGGATATATTTTCCATAGTACCAAGGAAGATCGCGATACAAGATTAAAATCATATTAGAAAATTAGATTATTACCCAAGTAGAAGAGGTGTTTTTCCCTCCCTCATTACCCCCTAAAACACCTCTTCTTTTTTTTTCTGTGGTAAAATAATATTAATGAGAGAAGGGGGTGAAATTTTCCATTCCAACCCATTTAGGATAATGTGGCAATGGCTTCGATTTCGATTAAAACATCTTTGGGAAGTTTGGACACTTCAACGGTAGAACGAGCTGGTGGATTATTTTTAAAGAAAGCCCCATATATTTCATTGACCGTTGGAAAGTCAGACATATTTTTTAAAAAAAGCGTGGTTTTGACAATATGATCACAAGAGAGATTTTGAGATTTCAAAAGTCCTTCAATATTTTGAAGGACACGTTTGGTTTGATCGGTAATGGAGGTGCTTGGAATGAGGGCTTGGGTTTGGGGGTCCAACGGAATT
>CAZDSE010000248.1:0-3554 GCA_964507905.1 uncultured bacterium
CTTTGAGACGCGCCATAGTCAGTGGTGTTTTCCTTGAGAGTCTTTCTATACATTCAAAAAAAGATTCAAACAGTGAAGAATCTTTAAACAATTCCGGTTCATTTTCAAAAACAAATAATAGATATACAGCGTAATGAAAATAGTCTGATCGTAGGCACAGGATCTTTAAAACATCTTTCCTGAGAGGAACATATTTTTCTGAAACTGCCAATTCGCCCAACGCTTGTAAAACTGTTTTATCCCAATGGTCAATACGAAATAGGGCCCATAGAGCCGCCATCCGAATATCCAAAGAATTTTTTTTGGTTAGCAGATCTAGCAATACAGGAATAATTTGAGTATTCCCAATATATCCCAGGATCTGAATGATGGGAATATACAATCTTGATTGCTTTGGATCATTGAGAAGAGACATTAAAACTTCAGTATTTGTGCCCGACCGCAATGTTCTATCCGCAAGATTTTTTATTTCTGGGTCGGCGTCATTTGAGATCTCAAATAGGACTTCATAGGTTTGGGGTGTTGAGGGATAAAGCGAGAGAGTATTTAGAATTTCCATTTTGATGTCTTTCGTGACTGTGTTTTGATCAAGCATCTGAATGACAGCTGTAAAAGCGTCTGGCGATGTAACATGCGCCAATGAGAAACCATTAATTACAGATATGGTCTTTAATAAAACTTCTGGATTCTTTTCGCTTTGCAAATGCTGACCAAAAAGAGTCAATGTGTCCAAATCTATTTTTTTAGTGTAGAGAGTTTCAAGTGCCCAAATGCGAACTTTGGCTTCAGGTGACGAGAGGCAGACTGTCAATTGATCCAAAACTTGAGGAATATTGTTTACAGTGATTTTGGCGCTTAGATTTCGGATGGCAATATCAAAAATTTGTTTTTCAATGTCTGAAGTGGATGTTTTCATGAAAATTTCATCGATCATATATGGAAAAACAGTTTCCAGTGCTGCCAATGATGTCAATTTCTCAATGGAATATAACTGAAGATTCGGATAATCAGATGAATGAATACTGGTCTTTAAAAAATCCAAGTGCTGAAGAATTTGGTCGGTGGTCAAAGTCACGGTTGCCAATTCTTTAAGTGAGATGTCGATAACTGAAGGATCAGAATCTGTGGGTGCCAAAAAAAAGGGATGGACATCATTGGATATAAATCTCCAATTTCGAATGGCCTTTTTTCGGATCTCAGGATCGGTGTGGGAAAGATATCCTACGACCATTTGTTTTAGGTTTTCTGAGTTTACGAGCTGTTTTGCAAGAAGTAAGGATCTGTCTCGATGTCCATCATCTGCAAAATTGTAATTAATAAATGCTTGTATGATTGCAGACTTCAGGTGGGGGTCTGTAATGAGTCTTTGCCATTGCACGTCAGAGTAAAAATTGAACGGAAGTACGTTGAACAGATATAGGGCAGTTAAAAAATAGGGAGCGTTGGAATGTGCCAATGATGCTTTCTTGCTTGAAAGTTCCAAGGCATTCTGTGGCAGTATCTCTTGCCGCAGTGGATCCAGGAATAAATAAAATGAAGAAGCCTTCAAGCGGGCAACGATGATGCCTTTTTGCAATTCTATGGAGCAGGCAACATCGTTGGCCAATTCATAGGTACCTATATAAAATTGCCTCGATAGTTTTTGATTGAACCGATTATAGACGTCCAGATATATTTTTCTTTGGGAATCCATGGACAGAATGTAAATCTTCGCTCGATGGGCAAAAGGTAAAGAAATAAACAGGCGATTATTATTGGCGTCATAGCATTGAGAGTTTTGGCACCAGCGGGTGAGGTTCTCCAATGTAAAGTCACCTACATTTTTTTCTGTTTTATTGGTCTTGGGTTTTAAGTCGTGAATGATTTCGTCTTGTTTCCGAAGAAAATCTTGAGTGGTAAAAATGCCGTCAAAAATGAGTTCATTCTGATATACTGCAGTGAGTTCTGCGTTATTTCCAGACTCTTTATAGCATAATCCAAGCTTCATGATGAGGCTCAACTTATCCCAGCCCAATTCTTTTAAGCTCGACCGATTGGTTTCAAGAGGCGTCTTATCCCAATATTCTAAGGCTTTTTTCCAAAATGGAATGGCAGCCTCACAACCGTGTAGAGCAATCACATCCCCCAGGCCCGCATAATAGGAGGTCATCTGTACGGGTGTGCCAAAAGAGATTCCTGTCAAATAGAAGAATGGTTCGTCATCTAAAAGAAAATCAATATGGCCATCTTCGAACGAAACCATCTTATGAAGCCAAAATTGCTTTTTGGCATCAAATTCTGGATCGTTCACTGGCTGAATGGACGTCCAATATCGCACACCATCTTCTTCATTGTGATGCCAGAGATTAAATTCTTCGAGACTTCGGATGCAGTATAGTAATTTTTGTTTTTTGTCATCGATAATGGATTGCTTCAGTGGGAAACTCCACGGGAGAAGATTCAGTCGATTGGATCGGATCCATTGATCTAGAGAAGCAAATTCATATGAGCTCGAGTGAATAAATGTGTCTTCATGTTTTTGGACAAGAGTTTCATGATATTGGCTCTCCGATTGATCTAAAAATTGCCACGCTTTTTGATATTCTTTTTGATCCTTCAGGGCTTGGAATTGTGATTTAAATTCTGTGAGCAGTATGTCTTCTTCGTTAATTGTGTAAAACCACTTCTCTGCAAAAAGCGTGGGTGAAAGGCACAGCATGGCCAGCGTGATATTGATGACAACGAGTTTCAAAATGCGAATTTGAATCCCCATCCGAAATTCCTATATAGCCTATTTTGGGTAGAATGCAATTTTTGAAATGGGCAAGAAACAGCTAAGTGATCCAAATATTTGGAGCGATTTGCTCATTTTTTTTTGGTTTCCACTATTGCGTTTTAAAGAATCTGATTTATATTGCCTCCCCTAAACCGAGATGGAGGGGGGATGATATGAAAATATTAGTTATCTGTTTTTTTTCAATTTTGGGGGCTCAAATGAGTTACTCCCAGACGCATACGCCATCATTAAGTGAGCGTGAAATGCGTGAACGATTTGCTGTGATTGAAGGGGAACTTTTAGATTTAAAATTGAGTCAGAAAACCCTGGCTGATCAGGTATCGCATGCCCTGGTGAATACTAAACCGAGCTGGCATTGCATCGCGTATTGTGGTCATTTTAGAGGAAAAGAGTTTGAAAGTATTGGGTTTAGAATAGGACACGGATCCAATATGGCCGATGCATTTGTGGCGCTGACCAAACAGTGTAGTGAATGGATCTATCAAGATTCTGAGGGTTCTCATGCGATTCCCAACAACGTTTGCAGTCGAGATTAAGGAGGCATGAGATGAAATCTTTGCATATTGCTTTGTTTGTATTGATCATATGTCCCGGTATTCAGGCACAGTCCTCAGGGCAATCAATAGAAGACCATTTAATTCGAGAACGAGTGACGATTGTTGAGCAGAAATTAGAATCAATATCCGAACGACTGAATAGAATGGATGAAAAAATTGCGTCTTCTGAAACGAAAAAAGAAGACCATTGGACCTGTATCGGTTTTTGTGGGGAAGTGTAT
>CAZDSE010000249.1:0-2122 GCA_964507905.1 uncultured bacterium
GCTGGCTGGCCATGGGCAGCAACGATGGTAAAGTTTTGGTCGCCCCTATCTCTACCAATCACATACAATATCGTTATAGTTGGGACTTTCCAGGAGAACTGATTACTGCAATTGCGTTTGCCCCCAGCCAAGAATTTTTAGCAATCGGAACTGAACGAGGTCAAGTCGCAGTTTATCCATTGGAACGAAACATGATATTTGGCGGTTTTCTTGACGATTCATTTGTGATGAACAATGAAGGGGATGAGGACGATACCTTTAAATGGCATCCTACCATTGAAGGACTTGCATTTACATCGAATAGCGAATATCTGGCAGCGACGAATGGATCAAATGTAAAAGTTTACTCCATCAAGAGAAAAAAAATGGTTCCACCAATTGAATTTAAAAATTATGTAAATAAGAAACCGATCACGACTGCGCACTTATTCACGACATTCTGGACAGATTATCAAAAGTTATGTACGAGTGAAATGTCTAGGACAGGTATACTTTTCCCGTATTCAAACTTAGATTTTGATCCAAAATCGAGTTTAATGGTTTATAAAACCCGAAACAAAATTTACACCTCTCTTGTCATCCAAAAAGAGAATAATCCAGATTCAGTGATGGAAATTTACAACACACCCTGCCAAATGAATCAGGTTGAATTTAGTCCCAATGGCTCCCTGATCGCAATCGTTGAAAAGTGTAGCGATGAAATATCATCACAGGAATCGGTCCATGTGTTTCAAGCGATCAGAGATCTGGACTGGTCTTTGATTGGGCTGATTGATCCTGACAAAGTCGATCCCTATGGGACGTCTTCGGCGGAAGGAGACGAGAAATGAACACGAATCTGCCTACTTTTATACCATCTCTGAGATGGTATAAAAATGTGCAATCCTGGTTACCTATGAGAGAAAATAAAAAAAAGACCCGGAGTAGTCTTTTTTTTATTTTCTCTTTCATGGCTTGTATGTTGGGATCCTTCGCGTTGCAAGCTCAGAGCCTGCCCCCAGCGAAAGCGGGGGACGTCACTGATACCCAAGTCCTAGAAGAAATGAAAGCGTATCTCACCTTCATAAATACACGCATCCTATCTCAAGAAAAACGTGCAGATAACTATAATCAACAACTCGAACTATTGAAAAAAGTAATCCCGCTATGGAAAATTCCAGAATTTCGAAAATTAAGAGCCATGACAATGGATGATATTTTTATGGGGCAAGTTGAAAATCCATATTTTCTATCCGCCATTGCGTTTCATGATGAAGATATCAGTCTGTGGATTCAGGAATTTGAAGATTGTTCATCAGAAGAAGGTTGTCCATCACAAAAAGTTTCGAATGAAAAGCATGAAGAGGGAGGAGGAAACCCATTTTTGATTCGAAAGTTAAGCCTATCAAAGATTGTTATAAAAAATAGAAACTTTATTGATAAAGCGGTCCAATTTGTAAATAAGTTGCGTGGGGGGAATGATGCATATACATATCTTGCGCATTATTTGGCTCAAGATATCGGTTTTGATTATCACAATCCATCTCACTTACTAACCTTATATAAGCCTCCAGCGTCTTTTAGTCTGGGTTATGGGGAATCTTATCCCACACTTTATAAAATCTTTGACCTAGATTTCCCAAACATCCAAAGCTTTAATAATGAAATCGAAAGCCATGTCCTTCATCAGTTTCCAAATATTCGCACCCCCAACGACGCCTTCCTCACGCCACTTTATTATATTTCCAATAGTGGATTTTATAATGATCCCCATCCTCTTTCGTTTTATTCCATTTGGGATATAAAAGAAGATCAACGGGTAACAAAAATCGGTCCCATCGCAGATCGAATCATTGATCTCACCCCAGACCAAACCACATTGGGTTATGTCGATTCAGATGTCAGGTTTCGTTTGAAATTATATGACATTATGACAAGCACTTTTGACCAAGAAGTCAGTCAGCCGAGGGAGTTCATAGGTTCATTTACTTTTGGTCAAGATCTAAAGCACGCGCTCATTGGTATGGACAACGGAGCATTATATATGGCGCAAAATCTATTCCGAAAAATAGGCTTTCAAACGTACAAGACCGAGATCAGGAAACAAATTACTTCATTGGCTTTAAATCCGGACAATACTCTG
>CAZDSE010000249.1:2147-3543 GCA_964507905.1 uncultured bacterium
AAGAAAATCGTTTGGCATCTCTGATTTTTCTAGAAGATTTAAAGACAGCCCAAAGGCATCCCCTTTCCCCCATCCAGGTCGGTGGTCCCATTCTGAAATTCTTCTTTGGCCCGCAAAAAAATCAGACCGATGATCTCATTATTGTCACACCGAGTGCGATTCATATTTATGACTTAACCACTCCTAATGTTAAACAAGTGTTGGCCCAAAACACATGCCCCGCTCCGAGCTTATTAAAAGCAATCACAAATTCCACGGGCAATTTCTTGGCGGTGCTTTTGGATAACGGCTTTGTTATTGTTTACAAACGAGCTTCACCTGAGTTAGATTTGGGACTTATTTTGCTCTTGGATCCAGCGACAATAAAACAAAAATAGTCAAATATTTGATTCATTATTTTGACTAAAAAAAAATGAAGTGGTACGTTAGAATCTGTGACATTGCCCATTGAAAAATTTAAAACTTTTTTTTCGAAACATCCCGAAATTCATACGGCACTCATTTTTGGAAGCCACGCCAAAAATAGGGTTCGAAAAAGCTCAGATCTCGATATTGCACTCCTCATCACACCAACAAAGAAAATAACTTCTCATTGGGAATATGCCACCGGAATTGGTCTCAAACTGCAAGATTTTTGCCACCAAGAGGTGGATATTCTCATTTTAAATCAGGCTTCCCCCCACATTGCTTTCCGGGCCATTAAGGAAGGAAAAATCATCTTCCAAAGACCCGATCGTTCGGTGTGGAATGCCTTTGTGGTCAAAACCATTAGCATGAATGAAGACATGGAAATCCTCTATAGAAAGGTTTCAGCGTGGTCCACGCACTCTTCTAAGACCTCTGACTAACGCATGAAAAACATTCTTAGTGTCTTCCTCAAAATCGGCTTTCTGGGATTTGGCGGGCCGGTGGCCACGATGGCCATGATGGAAAATGAAGCGGTCGCCAAACGACAATGGATCACACGGGATGAATTTAATCAGGCATTGACCCTATGTAAATTATTGCCAGGCCCTGCGGCATCTCAAATGTCGATTTATTTGGGAACGGTTAGAAGTGGGAAGCTCGGGGGACTCATCACAGGTTTGGCCTATATCGTTCCCGGATGTTTGCTTTCTTTTCTTTTGTCTTATTTATATTTTAACCATGGCACACAACTTTCGTTTGATGCAATATTTTATGGGATTAATCCTGTCGTTGTCGCAATCATCTTAGACAGTCTCATTCGCATGGGAAAACCGTACTTTATACCCAGTGCTTCAGACAATGGAAGATTTTGGGAAAGGTTATGGTCCTTGATTATCCCCTCTTTTTTGTTGCTGATCAGTTTCATCGGAATGTGGATTTTCCCTTCCTATGAATTTGCATGGATCATTATCTGCGGCCTGATCAGTTT
>CAZDSE010000250.1:0-1184 GCA_964507905.1 uncultured bacterium
GATTCTTCGTGTCCAATTTCATAAAACTCTCTTTGTGGATGGCGACTTTCCCTCGTTCAAATTGTAGAGCCAACTGGCGCAGTTTTAGATCAAAGGGTGTTGTCAGTTCATGGTCCTCAACCAGTCGAAGTGGTTGATCAACGAAAACCCAAGTCATCTTGTTTTGAAAAGTGTCGATAAGGGCCTCATGAAAAGATGGAAACTGTATTTTAAAAATAGAGAGAATGCTTATAACCTCTTCGGCTGCTTTTTGAGTTGCCTGGTGTTGAAATATATTAAGAGGTTCTTTCGACACATCTTGCCAACCCTCATCCACCCCCTCTAGAAGATCCAGTGACACCGTATCTCCCGATGGTAAATCTACGCCATGTCCCCCATTCTGTGCCTCTGGCCCTTCGCCGAAAGATAAAGAAGCCATGCCAAGAATAAAAGTCAGTAGCATGATTTGTGTTTTCATTGGTTACCCCCCTTTGGTTAATTTAAAAAATTGAATGTTGAGTTGATATACGTCTTTCCCAGAGTTTTGATCCAAGTCTGAATTCATTTTCTTTCGAAACTCTTGAATCATCTTTTTTGTTTTTTTCATATTTTTGGGATCAAAAGAAACTGTAATAGACGTAATATCCCGCTCTTCAACAGATTGCTCGTCAACCGCCTCAAGCGCTTTTGTAATCATTTGCCGATGGTGATTTTTTAAGGCAGCAGATGATATATCGTTTGTGGTTGTGATATTTGCTTCATTAACCGCTCTATATGATGTTTTATCTGCTTCTTCTAATAGGTCTAAATTTAAAAGCCTTTCTAACGCACGTCTTACTTCGGCGATAGAAATTCCAAGTCTTTTTGCAATCCAATGCGGATCATTCTTAAAATCGCTGTTTTTTGTTAAAGCCAAAATCGCATAATGATACCAATCCGAAATAACTTTAAATGCATCCAAGGTGAGAGATTTTGGACTATGGGCGGTTCTTCTTTGCTCAATTCGATTTAAGATGAGAGATTTTACTTTGTCATTTTGAGAAGAATCCAAGAGAACCAGGTCTAAGAAATAGGACGCTTCTTCTGGAGAGTGACCCAATAAAGTTGAAACGTGAGTGGCGAGCTCTGTGGTCATCTTTCTTTTTCCATTTAAAATACGAGACAATCCGGAAGGGCTGACTTCGATTTGCTTGGCAAAGGATCTC
>CAZDSE010000250.1:1194-3539 GCA_964507905.1 uncultured bacterium
GAGAAAATCTTGGATTTTTGGCACACTTATTGGCCAAGACGTCATTTAAATAAGACCGATAATGGGTGTGTTCCAAAAGCATGTGGGGTTGCTTATAGAACGGTTCATTTCAGAAATCAAGAGGCCGCTAAACAAAGTGTTGCAATGAGTCAACACGCACATCTTTTTATTGATCTCCAAGTAGCCCTGCTTGCCTAAACGCTCTTTTTACTGACCGAAACACGTTATGAAATTCAGGGAGCTTAGATATCTGAGCTGAAAGTCGTGTATTCCACAATTTTTCGAATCGCGCTTCCTTTTTTAGGAATTCATCTTTTCTTGCTTCAAAGGAGCTGCCTTTAAATTTTAGTTTTTCATCAACATCGTGAACAAGCGGGTCTAAATTTACGTTTGCCTCGGAAATAAGGTAATAAATATCAAATAGGTCTCTTGGCTCATTTCTGGCCGGTGTAAAGAGTGCACATGTTTTTTCAATGGCGATTTCATTTAACGAATAAACTTTAATTGTGGGACTGTCTGGAAAATCAGAATATTCTTCATAAGTTTTAATAATCCTTCTTTCCTCCACAGGGTGAATTAAGAGTTCTTTATACGTTACGTCAATCTTCACTTCCTTGGGTTTGCCTGGAAGCGGTCCGATGTAGGATATATAGAAAGTATGGGTATTTTCTGTTGATTCCTCCTGTCTGACATATTCGAATTCAATTCCTGTTTCCTCTTTTATCCAAGAAAAAAGGGTCCTGAAATCATTTATAACTTTAATCAGCGAAACGTTTTCAATCAGCGTGAAGTCTAAATCTTCTGAGAATCGATAATCATAAAAATAACAACGTCGAAGGGCTGTGCCCCCTTTAAATACAAGCGAGGCCCTTAGGGATGATTGAGAGAGACCAAATAGAAGCCAGGCAAGACAATAATCTCTTTCAATCATGGCTTCAAGAATTCTTCGTCTGCCATCTTGATGTGTTTTGTTTGATATCAGTGAAATATTCTTTTGCGGAATCATTTTTATGTCCTTATGACAGTTTTAAGTTCTTCTTCGGTGATGTTCAGCCTGAGTTTCCATTTTGAGTTGTATTTCCCTTCATCCATGAGCATTGGGTCCAAGAGGAAGTATTTGTTACTCAAATTCTCTCGGAGTTTTTGTAAAACATCCTCCTTTGTAATTTGGTACACATCAAGGAGAAATCCAAGCCTTCTTAAGATTACGGCCATATTAACGCGAAAAGACTAATGGACGAGCTTTTCTGGGTCAATTTCATTTCTTTTTATCCAAAGACCTTTTGCAACCTCCGTAATCCCGCCACAGTATTCAGGCAATTTGAGACCATCGATAATTGTTTTTTCGATATCACTTACCAGTACCATTTCAGATTTTTCAATCCATTGTTTTTTAAATCCAAAGTAATTCTCTTTTTTAGCCGTCACGAAATGAAATTCTGTACCAAGAATTATAGGGTGCTTTTTGATTTGTTTGGTTACAGTTGTATAAATAACAAGTTGAGGCTGCGTCACCATTTGATGAATCTTCATGGCCGAGCCATGGGAGATATAGTATTCGGCATTCTCAGACTTTACTTTTTTAAAAACGATTTCTCTCGCAACCAAATAAGGGTTTCCAAGATACTCTTTCTCCCACCCCAACTCAAAAGACACGATGTTGTACAACCCGCTATCCAATCGATTCAGAATGCTCTTTTTAACAAGTGTATAGAGCAAGTTTTGAAGTCGTTGTCCTGATAATCCAGAAACTTCTGAGGCAGCCTCTAAATTGAATATCTTTTTGTTTCTCTGATAAAGGCCCATGATAAATCGGGCTTCCTGGGGGCCCAAAGTCTTTGCAAGTTGATATCTATTTATATCCATAATATATCCTATTATAATTATAATATAGATATAAAATGTGTCAATATCAAGATATGTTTACAATTTGTATCTCAAATATAATAAGATTAGGCTATTAATGGGATATAAAATGAAATACCTCCTTCAGACATGTTGCTCTGAAAGAGGTGTTGGCTCTTAATCTTTAGTAATTTTAGGTTTTTTAGAACTATCCTTGTCTTTCGCATCTAAATTCGTAGGCGTGCTCAGGCTTGTATTTCATGATCCATAGAAATGGAACCAATACCAGCACTCCACCCACGCATGCACCCACATCGAATTCCTCGTTACGGGTGATGATGTGAATTTGTTCAGAGCAGCCGGCTTTTCTAAGGGTGATCTTCGTGGCAGCTCCCACAAGCTTTTGGTCGGCATGGGTCACTGCGCCTTTTCCACGATATTCATCGTCCACTTAGATCTTTACATCTGGATCGGTCGTCTTAATGACCGTGGTAGTTGAA
>CAZDSE010000251.1:0-3153 GCA_964507905.1 uncultured bacterium
TGCGACATCCTTAACATATGCCCAGTCAATCAACAATGTTTGGAATTACTTATTTGGCACGTGAATGGCTTTGCCCAGTGCGACATCGGCTGCTTCCATGAGGGCTTCGGGGAGAGTCGGATGGGGATGGATGGTGGAAGCAATGTCCTCTAATTTCAAATGATGCGTCACTGCCAAAGCGGCCTCAGAAATTAAATCTGACGCATGGGCACCGACGATAAAAACACCAAATAATTCATGTGTATTTGCATCTGAAATAATTTTTGTAAATCCTTCGGGCTCTGAAACCGCCAAAGACCGGCCGAGCGCCATAAATGGAAATTTACCCACACGAACTTGTTTTCCAGATAACTCTGCATCCGCTTGAGTCAGACCAACTCCTGCAATTTCGGGATCTGTAAAAATGGCCCAAGGAATAGACACAGGATGGGTTTTTCGTTCGGCATTTCGTGCGATTTTTTCAGCGACAAATATGCCATCATGAGATGCCTTATGGGCCAAGAGCGGCTGACCCACCACATCCCCAATTGCAAAGATATGAGGGATCGATGTCTTTAACTCATGATCCACAGAAATAAATCCTTTTTCGGTGAGACTCACCCCAATCTTTTGGAGTCCCAATGATTGAATATTGGCTTTTCGGCCGATGGTCACCAACAACTTCTCTCCTTGTAGAATTTTTTCTCCATCGGGAGTTTCCACCGAAAGCTTCACCCCTGCACTCTCTTTGGTTAATGATTTTGCTTTTGAAGATACAAAAATATCCATGCCCCGTTTCTTAAGTTCTCGTTCCACGACGGAAACCAATTCCTTATCTGTCCCTGGCAACAATTGGTCCATCATTTCTATAACGGTTACTTTGGTCCCAAGTTTCGCAAAATACGTTCCCAATTCCAATCCAATGACGCCACCTCCCAACACCAAAAAACTTTTCGGAAGCTGCGACAATTCTAACGCCTCTTTGGATCCAATGACAAAACTTCCATCAAATTCAAATCCTGAAATCTCAACTGGAGATGATCCCGTCGCAATCACAAAATGATCCGCTTCAATTTTCTGAGTTCCTTGAGCAGATTTTATAGAAAGTGAATTCGAACTTTCAAAGCTGGCCTCACCTAAAATGATTTCAACTTTATTTTGTTTTAACAAAAAACCAATTCCCTGAGTGAGTTTTGAAATTAAACTCGCCCGAAATGCCTGAAGTTTCACTAAATTGATATGAACGCCGCTGGTCTCAATTCCAAATGTTTCGCCCTTTTTTATTTTTTCATAAAGCGAACTTGCAAATATAAGGGCTTTGGATGGAATGCACCCATAGTTTAAACATTCCCCTCCCAATTTATTTTTTTCGATGATGGCTACTTTTTTCCCGAGTTGGGCAAGACGAATGGAAGACACATAACCACCTGGACCTGCACCAATGACGACCGAATCAAACTTCATAAAATCGCCTTTGGATTTTGTAAAATACTCACCAGCTTATTCATAAAATGTGCGGCGATCGCTCCATCGACCACACGATGATCCAAAGTTAAAGACAAATACATCATGTGTCGTGGAACAATTTTTCCATCTTTCACAATAGGTTTTTCAATAATTTTATTGACCCCCATAATTGCAGCATCCGGATAGTTAATAATCGGAGTGGCGAATACCCCTCCGATAGAACCAATACTCGTCACCGTAAATGTGGATCCCTTTAGATCTTGCGGTGTGGCCTTATTGGATTTTACAGCATCTGATAAATGAACGATTTCCTTCGCAACATCCAAAACGTTCTTTTGATCTGCATTTTTGATGACCGGCACTATAAGACCATCTGGAGTCGCAACGGCTACTCCAATATGATAATATTTTTTTAATACTATCTCTTGGGTTGTCTCATCTAAAGATGCATTTAAATATGGAAATTCTTTTAAGCTTGAAATGAGGGCTTTCACAATATATGCGAGATAGGTGAGTTTAATCCCCTGCTTTTCAGCTTCCTTTTTCTTTTCATTGCGAAGCTTCATTAAATCAGTCATGTCCACTTCTTCAACATAACTATAATGTGGAGCAAAATGTTTGGACATCTGCAAATGATGCGCAATTGTTTTTCGGACCCCTCGTAAAGGAATCCGCTCTTCTGGACCAGATTTTGGAACGGGTTGCGCGGTGAAACGAGGAGATCCTTCGCCTTTCGTGACAGATTCTTTCTGGCGAACTGTGGAGCTCGCGGGACCGGGTGATCCTTTGAGATCTTGTTCCGTAATTCTTCCACCTGGGCCAGTGCCGCTTACTTTGGAGAGATCCACATTCAAATCTTTGGCCAGTTTTCTGATCGCAGGAGTGGCCAACGCTTGAGCATCAGATCCACTCCGAGTGACATCGGGAGACACATGAATGTTCTGCTCCTTCGGCTGCGGAGCCTGTACTCCGCGAAAGCGGGGTACATCCTGAGAATGACCAGAAACTGCTGGTGCAGCCTTCACTTCTCCCTCTTCCGCAATCGTTACCATCACTGATTCTACTTGAACGACAGAACCCTCTTTAAAATAAATTTTTTGAATTTTCCCTTTGACCGGCGATGGGATTTCGACTGTCGCTTTATCGGTCATCACTTCAACCAGAGGCTGATCTTCTTTGACGGCATCTCCCTCTTTGACAAGCCATTTTACGATTTCACCTTCATGAATACCTTCGCCAATATCGGGCAATTTAAAGTCCATATTCCTCCCTTAACTAGAATTGCATGATTTTTTCAATTGAAAACAACACCCGAGTCGCATCGGGCATGTATACGTGTTCCCATGTATATGGGAACGGAATATCAAATCCCGCCACACGCAAAATTGGCGCTTTCATTCGCTTTTTCAGAAATGAGCGCCGAAATTTCCGCTCCAAATCCAGCCGTTTTTGTGGCCTCGTGAAGAATAATCACACGACCTGTCTTCTTGGCAGAATTTAAAACGGCCTCCAAATCCATTGGCACGATCGTTCGAATATCAATCACTTCCACTGACCATCCTTTTTCTTTTGCTTTATTTTTGGCCTCTACTGCAATTGGAACCATCGCTCCCCAACAAAATAAAGACACATCATTTCCTTCAGAAACAACTTGGGCTTTGCCAATCGGAACTGTGTATTCTCCCTCTGGCACTTCTCCTTTAACCG
>CAZDSE010000251.1:3163-3527 GCA_964507905.1 uncultured bacterium
AAATCTTTTTGGCTCTAAAAACATAACGGGGTCAGCATCTCGGATGGCAGAAATTAACAGTCCCTTGGCATCATGCGGATTGGACGGAATCACAACTTTTAACCCAGGCGTATGTGCAAAAAATGCCTCCGTACTTTGTGAATGATAATGTCCCCCTCGAATTCCTCCACCATACGGTGTTCGAATGACGAGTGGACACGTAAATTGCCCACCTGATCGATATCGCATCTTCGCTGCCTCAGACACAATTTGATCAAACGCGGGATAAATAAAATCTAAAAATTGGATTTCTGCAACGGGTCTCAGCCCATATAAAGACATTCCCACGGCCGCCCCAATAATGCCCGATTCGTTCAGCGGCGTA
>CAZDSE010000252.1:0-1852 GCA_964507905.1 uncultured bacterium
TGTTTTATCCCACGATATTTGATATTGGAATTCTGATCGGCTCTCTGGGAATATTTTTTACTCTCTATCTTTTATTTGTACGCGTACTGCCGGCCATTTCGATCAGTGAAATAAAAGGGGTCTTGCCAGGGTCACATCCCAAAGGAGAAGTCGACGATGTCTAATGCATTAGTCGCCAATTTTAATTCACCCCATGACGTGATTCGAGTCGCAAGACAAGTTCACAAACTGGGGATTAAAAAATTTGATGTCTTTACCCCCTACCCCATCCATGGGTTAGACGAAGCCATGGGAATCCAAGCATCACGAATCCCTTGGTTTTCTCTGATCTTTGGACTGACCGGAGCAACGTTGGGAATGTTGCTTCAGTGGTGGACGAGTACCGTCGCATATCCCGTTTTTATCGGTGGAAAGCCATTGTTTTCATGGCCTGCATTTATCCCTGTGACATTTGAATGTCGTATTTTGATCTGCGCATTCGCAACCTTCTTTGGATTGTTTTATATGTGCAAACTCCCAAAATTTGAATCCCCATTTGAAACTGATGCCGCTGCTCTTCGGACCACCAATGATCAATTTCTCATTTATATCGATGGCAGCGACTCTCGTTTTAATGAAGATCATGTTCGAGATATATTAAACAAACATCGCGCGGAGAAGATCAGATGGCTAAAATAAAGTTATTGCATGTGGTGATTAGATTTATTCAGACACGCGTCCAACTCCCTGCGAGAGTTGGCGCTCATGCTCGCCCTCGCTCTTTTTGCCCTTCAGGCAAAAATCCATGCCCGCTCGGGCTGCGCAATGGTCTTCATAAATCTAATCATCACCTGCTATTACTCTATTTGACTTTCTTATTTCTTAGCACCGCATGTGATCGCTCAAAACCCGCGCTGCGAGTATTTCCGGATATGGATGATCAAAAAATCGTTAAGCCACAAACAAGACAGATGCTCCCTGTGGAAGGAACTGTCGCACGAGGACAAAAGCCATATCCATATAAAGGGAATCCGGATCTCGCAGAACAAAAATTACAAAATCCCCTGGAAGCAACTACCGATGTCTTGCATCGAGGACAATTTATGTTTAACGTGTATTGTTTGCCATGTCACAATTCGGATGGAAAGGGAATGGGTCCTGTTGTGAAAAGAGGTTTTGCACCGCCTCCCCCATTGGATTCAGATCGTGTTAAAAATTGGAAAGACGGACGGATTTTTCACATCATAACCGATGGACAAGGAATTATGCCGTCGTATGCCATCCAGATTGACCCTATAGACCGATGGGCCATTGTAAATTACGTACGGGTATTACAAAAAACTTCGGACAGTCATTTTGAGGTTGTCATCCCCGCGAAAGCGGGGACCAGAGAATCTTCCGCGGAGAATAATCATGGCACTGAATGAGCGATTGAATAGCCACAAACCATATATCCTGTTTGTCCCTCTCTTTACATTGACCTCTGCCCTCTTACTTTACGGCGTCATCCAAGAATCCCTCTATCAAAGGGTCATATTTAATTATCTCTTGGCATTTGTATTTTTAATGAGCCTCGCTCTTTCTGGACTATTTTTTACAATGATTCAGCATGCGGTAAATGCCGGATGGAGTCCAATGATCCGTCGTATTCCAGAAAATATGACGCACCTTTTTCCATTGGGATTTTTACTGATTATTCCCATTTTCTTAAACTTAGACACTCTCTATTATTGGCATGCCCAGCTCTCAAATCCACATGTTCATGATCCAGCGCTCCTTCACAAAGCGGCGTATCTCAACACCACTTTTTATATCACCCGTTCTGTTATTTATTTTTTACTCTGGATTTTGCTCTATGAGCGCATCGTAAGAC